>CANJXD010000542.1 GCA_947478535.1 Acetobacteraceae bacterium | reverse complement strand
GGCAGGTTAGCGCGGCGAGGGGGTGGCTGTCGCCTCGCCGCGGCGGTGATGGCGGTGGTGATTGGCGCCGCAGGGGCCTTCCCGGGGACGGCGCGGGCACAGCAGCCGCAGGTGACGCGGGTTGTGGCGGTGGTGGGCCTCGATGGGCGCTGCGTGCCGCGCGCCGTGCCGGCCGGCCAGCTGGCGGTGGTGATGGAGGAATTGGCGACGGATGCGGCGGATATCCGCGGCTATGCATCCCGCCTGCTGGTGGATGCGGCGACGATGCGCCTGGCGCCAGCGCGCGAGCGCGTGCCGCCCTTCGGCGATTGGGCCTATGGCTGGGTGCAGAGCTACGTCACCTCCTATCGCGTGCTTGCGCGCGGCGCATTGGGGTTGGTGGACAGCATCGCGGGCCAGGGCGAATTGCCGTCCATGAATCAGATCGCCGAGGAAATGGCGGCGCCGATCCGCGAGGAATTCCGCCTGCGCGTGTTGTCTCCGTCGCTTGAGGATGGCGATTTCACCGCCGACCTCAGCCATGTCGGCGCGATGGTGGACCGCGCCTGGGACCGCGCGCTGCGGGCAGCGGAGGCGCGGCTTGTCGTGCTGCCGGCGGTGCGTGGCGGCGTCGTCGCGACATCGCGCATCGACCTGGCGGCGGCGGCAAGGCCGATGGGTCCGGCGCTGGTCGCGGCAATCTCCACCGACCCGATGCTGCTGGTCACGGAGGAAGGGGCCGATACCACCACCGTGTTCCTGCGGTCGATGCGGCCGATGGCGGCGCGGCTGGGCGCGGTGCTGGTGCGGATCAGCGAGGCCGGATCGCTGGTCGCGACCGGTGGCGCCTTCGGCTACGCGCTGGCGGGCATGCCGGGCACGGTGGTGGGCCTCGCGGGTGGCATCGGCGTGTCCTGGGGCATCGACTGGATGTTCAACAAGGTGGACGCGACACTGAACCGCCACGCCTTCGAGGCGCAGGCGCTGGCGGCGCTGGACCGCGCGGAGGCCCGTCTCGCGCAGGAGGGGACGGCGGCGACGGAGGCTGCACTCGCGGTGCGGCTGGCGTCGCTGCGCGCCGAGGGTGGTTGCCGATGAGCGGGTTGCCGATGGAGCATCCAGCGGTGGCGCAGCCCGCGGTGGAGCGGCGCTGGCGCGGGCCGGCGTGGCCGGGCCTTGGTCACGTGGCGCTGGGGCTGGCGCTGGGGCTGGGGGTGGTGGCCTGCGGGCTTTCCGGCGCGGCGCTGTGGCGTGCTACCAGGGTACCGGCGCCGATCGTGGTGCAGATGCCGCCTCCGGTGCCGCTGGCGAGCGATGCGCCACTGCCAGTGATCGGGATTGAGTTGCTGCTGCCGCATCTGTCGCGCCCCGTGCCCTTTCCGCGCCCCTTCACGGTGGCGCGCGCGCTGGCGGCGGGCGATGGCGCGGTGCTGGCGGCGCTGGTGTCCTTGCAGGCGGTGGCCGTGCAGGGCGCGCCGACCGCACGCCAACTGGCAGAAGGCTTTCCCGAGGCGGCGGATGCCGCGGTGCTGGCCGAGATGGGCTACGGCGCCGATGCCGGATGGGTGGCCCGCGGCGCCGCCGCGACGATGCGGCTCGGCGCGGCATTCGGCAGCGCGCCGACGCCCACGCTCCTCGCGATGCGCGAGGCGAGGGAGGCGCTGGCGCTCAGCGATCTTGACGGCGCGGAGGCCGCGCTGCGCAGCCTGCCGCCGGGCCCCGCCTTTGCGATCACGGTCTGGCGAGACGGGCTGCGGCGCCGTCTGGCGGCGGATGACGCGGCGCGGCGCCTGGCGATGCTGGCTGGCGAACGCGCGGCGCTGCTGCTGCCGCCACAATCCATGGTGATGCGATGAGCGCGGAACGCTTCGACTGGCGCGCCGTGGTGGCGCGCGCCCTGCTGAGCCTGTTCCTGGTCTTCGCGGTCTACAACCCTTCCGGCACGTCCTACCTCCATTGGGTGTTCGGTGGCTTCGAGCTGTTCTGGGCGAAGCTGGCCGTGGGCGCGATGCTGGTTGCCGTCTTCGGCATGTTGTGGCGCACCACGAAGGGCGTGATCGGCAATGCCGGCATCGTGCTGGTGCTGATGTTCTCCGCCGGCGCCGCGATGACGCTGTCGAGCCTGACGGGCGTCGGCTCCTTCGATGCGATGACCTTCGTGGTGTGGCTGCTGGTGAGCATCGCCGGTGTCTTCACCGCGGCCTTGTCCTGGTCCCCCTTCCATCATCGCCTGGCCGGCGTGACCCATACCGAGGAGCTCAAGAAATGAGCACCAGCCTGGAAGCCCCCCCCCGCAAGGCGGACAGCTTCGTCGTCAGCTGCATCGACCCGCGGCTGACCGACGACACGACGATGCTGATGGCTGCATTGGGCCGTACCGATCGCTACAGCGAAATGCGCATCGCCGGCGCGGCGCTGGCGGCGGTGGATGGGCGGCGCCCGGCCTGGGGCACTGCGTTATGGGAGAATTTGGCGGCGTCTCGGCAGTTGCATGGCGTGCGCCAGGTGGTCTTCATCAATCACCGCGATTGCGGGGCGATGAACCTCTGGGCGGGCCGGCGGCTGGCGGATGATCCGGCGGAGGAATTGCGCCTGCATCATCAGGTGATGGAACAGGCCGCCGCCGAAGTGCTGCGCCGCCATCCCGGAATGAGTGTGGAATTGCGGCTGATGGAGTTGGATGGCAGCGCCAGGCTGCTGCCCTGTGCGGCCTGCGCCCAGGCCGCCGCGCCAGGGTTGCGCGCCGAGGCGGTGTTGGCAGAAGCAGGGCCGGCCGCGGGGGGCAATCCGCGCGGCTTCGCCGAACTGGTGCGGCTGCGCGCCGATTCGCTGCGCGACGCCGAGGCGGAACGCGCGCTGATGACGGAGGGCGTGACGGCGTTCGGCCTGACCGCCGCCGCATCCCGCGATGCCGTGCAGGCGGAACTGGCGCGGCGCGGGAGCGTGACGGGTGGTGCCGCCGCGCGCGAAGTGGCGACGCTGCTGCGGTCCCAGGCCGATGCGCGCGGACGGGTTTCGCAGCAGGATGCGACGCGCGCGGTGGGGCTGTATCGCGGCCTCGCGGGGTCCGCGATATCGCGGACCGAGGCGGAGAGGGCCGTGGCCGCGTTGGTGGATTCGGAAGGGCTTTCGCCGCGGCCACAAGGGCTGCTGCGCAGCACTACCTGGCATCGTCGCATGACGCAGGGCTGAGCGATGCCATGCGTCCCCTGTTCACCCGATCGCGGCGCCGGCCGCCCGGGCTGCATCGACGATGCTGGCCTTCATCGCCAGCAGGGGACGGTTGTCCACCAGGCTGTACATGAAGGTATTCTCGGCAAAGGCGTCGCGCAGGTAATGCCCGGTCGGCTGTGGCGCGCCAGCATAGGTCAGCCGCAGGAACTGCACGAGAAGCAGGGATTGCACGACATGCACGCCAACCAGCGCGCGCAGCAGGATCGTCGTCTCCATCTCCCGCTCCATGTGGGACAGCAGGTTCACCGCGGTGAACCACGGGCCGTGCCGCACCATGGTGATGCGATCACCGAACAGCATGAGATGGCCACCCATGCCGTGCAGGCTGGCGAGGCAATCCTCCTGCGCCGCGTTAGCGTCCATCCACCGAGCCCCTGCGAGTTCTCATGACCGACATCCTGGCTCCCTTCTACATGCTTCCGAGCCTGGCGATCTACGCCGTCTTCATGGTGACGACGGGGCTGGTCGCGGGGCTGTGCTGCATCGCGCTGGCACCGATCGCGAAGCCGCCGCAGACCAAGGAACACCTCGATGTGGCGATGCGCACCACGGGTTCGGTGATGGCGTCGCTGACACTGATCCTTGCCTTCTGCGCGGTGCAGGCGCGCAGCCAGGCGACCGATGCGCGGGGCATTGTGAATGCCGAGGTCACGGCGATTGCCAGCATCGGCCGCATCGCCGACCGGATGGGTGGCGCCGGGCATGAGCTGAAGCACCACATCACTCTATATGTGGAAAGCATTGCCGCGCGGGAATTCCCGACCATGGTCGATCATGGGGTGCACGCGGAAACGCAGCATCTGGCGGAAGTCCTGGAAGCCGCCGCCT
>CANJXD010000541.1 GCA_947478535.1 Acetobacteraceae bacterium | reverse complement strand
GGAGGGCATCAAATGAAAATCCTCTCTGTCGCGTCCGAATGCGTCCCGCTCATCAAGACCGGCGGGCTCGCCGATGTCGCGGGCGCGCTGCCCGCGGCGCTGGCGGCGGAGGGCGTGCGCGTGACCACGCTGCTGCCGGGCTATCCCGCCGTCATGGCGGCACTCGGGGGCGGGCGGGCGCTGCGGCGGATCGATGACCTGTTCGGCGGCCCGGCGCGGTTGCAACGCGGGGAGGTGGCGGGGCTCGACATCATCGCCATCGATGCGCCGCATCTCTACGCCCGGCCCGGCAGCCCCTATCTCGCGCCCGATGGCGGGGAATGGGGGGATAATGGCATCCGCTTCGCCGCCCTCGGCGCCATCGCCGCGCTGCTGGCCTCGGGCGGCGTGCGCAATCTCGGCTTCGATCTGCTGCATGCGCATGACTGGCAGGCTGGGCTTGCCCCGGCCTATTTGCGCTTCGCCGGTGAACGGCGCGTGCCTTCCGTCTTCACGGTCCACAATCTCGCCTTCCAGGGGAAGTTTCCGCTGTCGCTGTTCCCCAGCCTCGGGCTGCCGGCGCAGGCGCTGGGGGTGGAGGGGCTGGAGTATTTCGGCACGCTCGGCTTCCTCAAGGCCGGGCTCTGGTATGCTGATCGCATCACCACAGTCTCTCCCACCTACGCCGCGGAGATCCGCACGCCGGAGGCCGGGATGGGGCTCGATGGCCTGTTGCGCGGCCGCGCAGGTGCCGTTTCCGGCATCCTCAACGGCATCGACACGGCGGAGTGGAACCCGGCGAAGGACCGGCACCTCGCCGCCAATTTTTCCGCCGCCGACCCCAGCCCGCGCGCCGCCAACAAGGCCGCGCTGCAACGCCGGCTTGGCCTGGCGGAGGACCCGGCGGCGCTGGTCTTCGGCTTCGTTGGCCGCGCCACCTGGCAGAAGGGCGTGGACCTTATCCTCGGTGCACTTCCCACCTTGCTCGGCACCGGCGCGCAGCTTGCGATGCTGGGCAGCGGGGAGCCGGGGATCGAAGGCTGGATGCGGCATGAAACGGCCCTGCATCCCGGCCGCGTCGGCAGCCTCGTCGGCTATGATGATGGCCTCGCCCGGCTGATCTATGGCGGCGCCGATGTGCTGCTGGTGCCAAGCCGGTTCGAGCCCTGCGGCCTCGCCCAGCTCTGTGGCCTGCGCTACGGCGCGCTGCCGCTGGTCGCCCATGTCGGCGGGCTGGTGGATACCGTGATTGACGCGAATGAGATGGCGCTGGCCGAGGGGCTCGGCACCGGGGTGCATTTTTCGCCAGTCGGGCGGGAGATGCTGGAAAGCGCCATCCTTCGCATGGCCGATCTGTGGCGGGACCAGCCGGGTTTCGCACGGCTTCGCGCCAATGCCATGGAGGCGGATGTCTCCTGGTCCCGCTCCGCCGCGCGCTATGCGGCGCTGTACCGGGACGCCATCGCGCATGCGGGCTGAGCCCGCGCCGGGATTGCCGGAACCGCTGGGCGCGAGCCTGCGGGATGGCGGCGCCAATTTCGCCTTCCCCGCGCCCGGCGCCTGGGCCGTGCTGGTCTGTGTCTTCGATGCCGGCGACCGCGAAGTGGCGCGGCTGCGCCTGCCCGGCCGGAGCGGGGATGTGCATCACGGCTTCATCGCCGGCCTCGCCCCCGGCACGCGCTACGGCCTGCGCGTGGAAGGCCCGTTCGAGCCCTGGCACGGCCACCGCTTCAACCCCGCGAAGCTGCTGGTGGACCCCTGGGCGAGCACCCTCGACCGCCGCTTCGCCCTGCACCCCGCGCTGTTCGACACCGGCGACGCGCCGGATGCGGCGGACAGTGCGCCCCATGTGCCGAAAGCTGTGCTCACGCCTCCCCTGCCGCCAGGCGCAGGCCGCGCGCCGCTTGGGCCGCAGGTGATCTACGAATTGCATGTGAAGGGCTTCACCGCCGGCCACCCCGCCATCCCCGAGGCCATTCGCGGGACCTTCGCCGGCCTCGGCCATCCCGCCGCCATCGCGCATCTCACAGGCCTCGGCATCACCTGCGTCGAACTCATGCCCTGCGCGGCCTGGATCGATGAACGACACCTGCCGCCGCTCGGCATGGCAAACCACTGGGGCTACAACCCCGTGGCCCTGCTCGCCCCTGACCCGAAGCTGGCCCCCGGCGGCATGGCGGAGGTGCGGGGCGCTGTCGCGGCGCTGCATCAGGCGGGCATCGCCGTCATCCTCGATGTCGTGCTCAACCACACCGGGGAGTGTGACCATCTCGGCCCGACGCTGGCGCTGAAGGGCCTCGGCAACGCGGCCTTCCACCGGCTGCGGGGCGATGATCCGCGCCGCTATGTCGATGATGCCGGCTGCGGCAATACCCTGGCGCTGGACCGGCCCTGGCCGCTGCGCCTCGCGATGGACGCGCTGCGGCATTGGGCGATGGAGGCGCGGCTGGACGGCTTCCGGCTCGACCTCGCCACCACCCTGGCCCGGCGCGATGCGGGCTTCGACGGCGATGCGCCGCTGATCCAGGCGATGCGTCAGGACCCCGTGCTGCGCGGTCTGCTGATCATCGCGGAGCCCTGGGATATCGGCCCGGACGGCTACCAGCTCGGCCGCTTTCCCGCGGGATGGGGCGAATGGAATGACCGCTTCCGCGACGATGTCCGCCGCTTCTGGCGCGGCGATGCCGGGCTGGTCGGCGCGCTGGCCACGCGCCTTGCGGGATCGACGGATGCCTTCCAGGGCCGCCCGCTGACAGACAGCGTGAATTTCATCGCGGCGCATGATGGATTCACGCTGGCCGACCTCGTCAGCTTCACCACCAAGCGCAACGACGCGAATGGCGAGGCCAACCGCGACGGCACGGATGACAACAAATCCTGGAATGGCGGGGTGGAAGGGCCGACGGAGGACCCCGCCATCCTCTCTCGCCGCGCTTCCGATCTCCGCGCGCTGCTCGCGACCCTGCTGCTGTCGCGCGGCACGCCGATGCTCGGCATGGGGGACGAGGCCGGGCGCAGCCAGGGCGGCAACAACAACGCCTATGCCCAGGACAATGCGACGAGCTGGTTCGACTGGCAGGGCATGGATGCCGGGCTGGCCGACTTCACCGGCCGCCTGATCGCCGCCCGCCTCGCCCACCCCGCCCTGCATGGCGCGGCGCCACTGACCGGCGCGCTGGGCGCCGATGGACTGCCCGATATCGCCTGGCAGCGCCCGGATGGTGCGCCGATGGACCAGTGGCAGCACGACGACTGTCGCGCGCTGGTCGCGGTGCTGCAGGCCGAGGGCGATCGCTGCCTGATCGCGCTGAATGCCGGCCCGGCGCAGCCTTTGGCGTTGCCCGCCCCCCGCCCCGGTTTCCACTGGCGCCTGATCGCGGACAGCGCGGCGCCGCACGCCACCTCCCTGCCCGTGACGCTGCCCGCCCGCGCCGTGCTGCTGCTGGCGGAAGAACGCCTCGCCCCCTTGGCCGAGGACCCGGCTGTGCTGCGCCACCTCGCGCACCACGCCGGCATCGCGACGCATTGGTATGAAATCTCCGGCCAGCATCACACGGTGCCGCCCACCACGCTGCGCGCTTTGCTCGCAGCGCTCGGCCTGCCCGCGGAGACGCGGGACGCGGCGCGGGCCTCTCTGGCGTCCCTCTCCGCCCCGCGCGCCCTGCCGCATTCCGTGACCGGCCCCACCATCGCCCTGGCGCTGTCGGACCGCACCACGCGGCTGCATCTCCGCCTTGAATCCGGGGAAGACCGCAGCTTCGACATCGCCCCCGGTGATGGCGCGACCGAACGCCTGACGCTGCCCGATGGTACCGCCACCGCGCGCCGGCGCGTCACCCTGCCGGGCCTGCCGGAAGGCCGGCACCTGCTGCGGGATGAGGCGGCGCCAGACCAGCCCTGCCACCTCACCATTGCCCCACCGGGCTGCTTCCTGCCGGCAGAACTGGCGGCGGGGGGGCGGCGCTTCGGGATCGCCGCCCAGATCTATGCGCTGCGCGGGGCGGCGGACCAGGGCATCGGGGATTTCAGCGCCGTCGCCGAACTGGCCCGGATCGCCGAGGCGCAGG
>CANJXD010000540.1 GCA_947478535.1 Acetobacteraceae bacterium | reverse complement strand
TGTCCGGGCCTCATCAATGAAGACGCTATCCGCCTCATCCACGATCGCGAAATGCAGGCCGCGCAGCGTCAGCGCGGCGGATTCGGGGCCGGCCGAGGCGATCCGCCGCAGCGCCCCATGCAGCGCGCTGCCGCCACTGCCCAGCGCGAGCCGGTCGCGCAGATAGTCGAAGGCGAGCTCCTTGTTGGTGCAATAGGTGATGGGCTGCGCATAGGCGGCACGCCGCGCCGGCGCCGCCATGCCCTGCAGTACCACGCCCGTTTCCAGCCCGAGGAAGCGATAGAGCGGCGCCATCTCCGCCGCATCGCGCGCCGCCAGATAGTCGTTCACCGTCACGACATGCACGGGCAGGCCGGCCAGCGCGGCGGTGGCGGCCGGCAGCGTGGCGGCGAAGGTCTTGCCCTCACCGGTCGCCATCTCGGCAAGCCTGCCCTGCAGCAGCGCCCAACCCGCGAGAAGCTGTGTCTCGTAGTGCCGCTGGCCGAGCGTGCGCGCCGCCGCCTCCCGCACCAGGGCGAAGCACTCGCCAGCCAGCGCCGGGCCCGCGCCGTCCCGCCGCAGCAGCGGCCGCAGCGCCTCGGCGCGCGCCCGCAGTGCCGCATCAGACGCGGTGGCGAAGGCCGCGGCGTGGCATTCCACCATCGGCAGGATGCCGCGCAACGCCCGCGCCGGATCACGCAACGCGTCCCGCACAGGGAAGAGGAGCCTGCCCGCAAGCCCCTCGGCGATGCGGTCGAGCAGCCCCGGCTCCGGCTCCAGCGCCTCGGCATAGGGGCGGCCGGGTGCGAGCGCGCGTCCCCCGCCGAGCATCGACCTAGACACCGAAGCGGGAGAGGAACATCAGCCGCAGCGTGCGATAGACCTGCGCTGCCATGGCCTCCTCCTCATGCTCGAAGCGGACCAGCGCGCGGATGCCGAACTGGTCGCGCGGTGCGCCGTCCTCCAGCGCGATGTCGAACTGGAACATGCGTTGCAGCGATCGTGGCCCGCTGCCGTCGCGCGGGTCGGTGCTGATCTCGCCGCCGCCCTCGGTGCCGAGCACGCGGCTCGGCAGCAGGTCGTCGCCGCCCGGCACTTCGCGCACCACGCGCCCGACCAGGACCTCGGCGGGCCGATCCACCACCCGCACGCGGACCCGCCCCGCGGAGGCGCGCACGCGGTCCACCGCTTCCTGCGGCACCACCACGCGCACCAAAGGCGCGGCCCGCTCGACGACATAGCCGAGCACGTCGCCCTTGCGGACGTAGCGGCCCGGCAGGTCGGCGCCCTGCGGCACCACGAACTCGCCATCGGCGCGCGCCCGCACCGCAAGCTCCGTCGTCCGCTCTCGCAGCGCGGCGAGCGCGGCGCGTTCCTGCGCCAGTCGTTCCCGCGCGATCTGCGCCTCGGCAGGCCCGGTGCGGAGCCCGGCCGCGTAGAGCGCCTGGAATTCGGCAATCCGTGCCTCCGTCAGGCGGAGCTGCGCCACCAGCGCGGGGTCCTCGACCTCGATCAGCGCGTCGCCGCGCGCCACAGGGCTGCCGGGCTCGACCGCCAGGCGCTGCACGAAGCCATTGCCGCCGGCGCGTACGGTTGCCCGGTCATCGATCCAGGTCACACCCTCCGCCGCGGTGTGGGAGGGGATCGGCACGCCCACCACCAGCACGGCCAGCGCGGCCGTCATCGCCCCCACGGCCCCGAGCGCGCGCAGCCGGTGCTGGCGCAGTCGCGGGCTGGTCGCGAGGTAGGACAGCGCCTTGCCGAGCGGCACCAGCACCGTCGCGCCGAGGGCGAGGATCGCGAGTGCCACGCCGATGAAGAAGAAGCGGCTGGCGACGAACAGCGCGATCACCACCGTCACCAGCAGGCGATAGGCGGTGGAGGCGACGCCGTAGAACAGCAGCCACGCCTTTTCGGTGGCCGATGCCTCCTGCGTCTCGGCGTGCGGCAGCCGCACCAGGTGGCGTTCGAACAGGTAGATCCAGTACCGCGTGGCCCGCGCCGCCAGGTTCGGCATCTCCAGCAGGTCGGCCAGCATGTAGTAGGCGTCGTAGCGCAGCAGGGGATTGCCGTTGAACACCAGCGTGGCGACCGAGGCGGTCAGCATGATGTCGAACAGCACCGCGCGCGCGGCGCCTGGTTCCGCCGCCAGCCACAGGTGGAAGGCGATCGCCGCGACCAGCAGTTCCACCACCATGCCGGCGGCACCGACCAGCACGCGTTCCCATTTCGAGCGGAAGGCCGTGGCGGCGGAGGCATCCACATAGGGCACCGGCAGCAGCACCAGCAGCATCACGCCGGTTTCATGCACTTCGCCGCCGCCGGCCTTGGTGGCGGTGGCATGGCCGAGCTCGTGCAGCAATTTCAGGACGAGAAAAACCAGCGTGACCGCGACGAGATGATCGAGCGCCAGCACGCGATCGCTGAAATTGCCGGCCAGATCCTGCCAATGCGGCGGCACCAGCAGCAGCGCCGGCAGCACCACCAGCAGCCAAGCCAGCGCGCCCCAGCGGCTCCAGACCACGCGCCAGAGCGGCGCGGTGGCGTCGAGCAGGCGGTCGGGATCCCAGACGGGGATGCGGATCGCCATCGGGTTCGCGTAGGAGCGCCGCCATCTCGTCCGTTCCTCACGCTCCCCGCGCCGGAACAGCTCCGCGACATCGGGGCTGACATCGGTCTGCAACAGGTCCGCGGCGTGCAACTGGCCGAGCAGGTGGATCACCTCGTCCTGCGTCGGCGCCGCCTCGCCCATCTGCCGGTTCGCGGCTTCCCAGACATCGGCGACGCTGCGCGCCCCGTCGAGCAGCGCGATCACCCGGCGCGCGGCAGGCGTGAAGCGGTGCATCCGGCCGGAGGCGGGGTCGTGCAGCAGGAACCACAGCGCGCCGCGATAGTGATGGCGGTGCAGCCGCGCATGCGGGCGCAGCCGCGGCTTCAGGGCCGCCACGCGATACCAGAGGGGGCTGAGGAGCGGCCCGCTCGGCGCCGCCGCGCCCGTCACGGCACCCATTTCCACACGAAGGCGCGCAGCCAATCCACCAGGCTGTGGGTCCATATCCAGATCACCCGGCGCTGGTCGATGGTGATCTTGCCGGTGCCCTCCATCCCCGGGCGGACGCGCGGGGAGGGGTCTTCCAGCGTCGCCTCGACGCGGAAGAAGTTGCGCCCTTCCTGCTGCGTCGAGACCGGTGTGATCCGCCGCACCGTGAAGCGCATCCACTGCCCCGCGAGGGAGGAAAGCACGAGTTCGCCGGGCTGGCCGAGCCGCAGCTCCGCGATGTCGCGCTCATCCACCTCGACGATCACACGATAGGCGTCGAGGGGCGCGATCTGGAACAGCACGCGCCCGAGTTCGAGCGGCGCGCCCAGCAGGTTGCTGAGATCGCCGGAGACCACGATGCCATCGAAGGGCGCGACGATGGCGGTGCGTTCCAGGCGCTGTTCCACCAAAGCGAGTTGCGCTTCCGCCTGGCTGACCTGCGCCGCGAGCACCGTCATCGCCGAACGGTCCTGCGCGGCCAGCGCCTGGCGGGTGCGGCGCAGCGCCTGCTCGCGCTCCGAGACGAGGCGCTGCTGTTCCAGGCGCAGGTCGCGGTCATCGAGCCGCGCCAGCACCTGGCCTTGCCGGACCTCGTCGCCGGCGCGGGCCGAGACCTGGAGCAGGTGGCCGTCGAAGGGGTTCACCGCGGCGCGCTGCACGGCGCCCTCGATCACCGTCTTGGCGGAGACGCGGTAGGTGTCCTCGGCGAAGACGGACAGCACCACCAGCCCGGCCAGCGCCAGGGCGATCAGCTTGGCGCCGGGATGGCGCGGCCCGAACAGCGCCACGCCGCCGGCCCGGGCCGCATCCAGCGTGCGCTTGGGCAGGCCACGCGCCTCGCGGCGCTGCAAGGCGAAAAGCGGCCCGACCAGCCGGCCGAGCGCCACCAGCAGTTCCTGGGTGCCGCTGTCGAACGTGTACCGCACCCGGTTCTCTGGACACTGGATTGCACTATGCGGCGCGCCTGAAGGTTGTGTCGAGCCAAGCGGTTCGCATGTCGAACGGGCTGCGGTGGTCGTTCTTCTCGATCAGCCATTCGGCG
>CANJXD010000539.1 GCA_947478535.1 Acetobacteraceae bacterium | reverse complement strand
GGCGATACGCCGGCCTCCCAGGCAGATGCGCGAATCGCGCCCGACACCCTCAAGAATTTTTTTGCTGGACGCGGTATCCTGATCCCATGAGCGATTTCCCCGACGCACCGCCCCCGGTTGCCCCCCCACCGGAATCCCCGGGGGCCTTCCCAGACATGATCGATTCCATCCTGCTGCCGGGCTTCTGCACAGGGGCCGGGAACCTGGACCTGCTGAAGGTCTTCGCCGCCCTGACCGGGCCGCATATCCTTGATATCGGCTGCTATCGTGGGGGGGCGACGCTGGCGCTCTCGCTGATGGGCAAGCGGGTGGAAGGCATCACCATCGGCGCCTTCTGGCCTCGTCGCCTGTCCGCCATCCTCGCCCCGCGCGGCATCACCGCCACCGACATCGCCTTCGAGAACTACACCCCGCCGGCGCCGCTCGATGGCATCTGGGCTTCCCATGTCTTGCAGAATTCCCGCAACCCCGGCGCCTTCCTCGATCGGTGCCGCGCGCAGTTGAAGGATGATGGGTGGCTCGCCGTGGCGGTGCCGCCGCTGCGGTCACGGGTGGTGGGCGGCTTCATCTCCCCGGGCTGGACGCTGGGCGGGCTGATGTATGCGTTGGTGGCAGCGGGCTTCGACCTGAAGCGCGGGCATTTCATCACGCATGGCCACAACGTCACGGCCATGGTGCCGAAGGCGGCGGCGGTGCCGGCGCGCCACGCGGATGCCTTCGCCGATCCCGCGCTCTGGCCCATGGCCTTCGATCGTCGCCGTGGGTTCGATGGCAATATCCCGGACTGCAACTGGCCCCAGGAATTCCGGGACCGCATGGCCACGGGCCTGTCGGAACTGGCGGTGGATGGGCCGGATATCGCCCTGGCGGAAGCCCGGCGCCTGGTGGCGATCTGGGTCTGAGGCCAACGGCCGCGTCCAGCGGCTGGTTGGTACCCATTTCAAGCGCTCAAGCGCCGGGCGGTCGTTCCGGGACCTTGGCTCGCTGGGCGTCCGCCGGGCCGCATTCGCGGCCGCGGCAGGTCAATCATCGCGGCCCTTGGTATGACGTCCCCCGGCGAGGCCAGTCCGCGGCCTCTGCCGGTTCGGGGCGCCCCAATTCAGGTGGCCTTCGTCTCCGTCGGGCGGCCACCCGGCCGGCTGCCGCCGCGCCCACGGCCGGGCGCGTCGTTGGGGTCGGTATCCGTCACGCCGGAGCCGCCCTTGGTCGGGCCTCGATTGCCCCGGCCGCCGCCCGGTGGGTCGGACGGATCGCTATCCGTTGGCCCGCTCGGCCGCTGCGGCCGGTTGCCACCGCCACCGCCGCCTCGCCCACCACCTGGCGGGTCGGAGGGGTCGTTGTCGGTCGGCCCATTCGGCCGGTTGCCGCCACCACCGCCGCCTCGCCCACCACCCGGCGGGTCGGAGGGGTCGTTGTCGGTCGGCCCGTTCGGCCGATTGCCGCCGCCGCGCCCACCGCCCGGAGGGTCGTTCGGGTCGCTGTCGGTCGGGCCATTCGGCCGGTTGCCACCGCCCCGCCCGCCACCCTGGGGATCGGTCGGGTCGCTGTCGGTCGGGCCATTGGGCCGGTTGCCACCGCCGCGCCCGCCGCCCGGCGGGTCCGTCGGGTCACTGTCGGAGGGGCCGGTGCCGGGTTGGTTGCCTGGCCGATTATTGGGGCGATTCCCACCGCGCCCGCCGCCCGGCGGGTCTGTCGGATCACTGTCGGAGGGGCCGGTCCCCGGTTGGTTGCCAGGTCGGTTATTCGGTCGGTTGCCGCCGCGCCCGCCGCCTGGCGGATCGGTCGGGTCACTGTCATTGGGCCCACCTGGCGCCGCCCCACCTGGTGACTGGCGGGGGGGAGCAGGGGATGGCCCGGGCGGAGTCGTGGGTGCCGGCGGAGTCGGCCCCTGGCCCGGTGTCCCCTGGCCCGGCGTCCCCTGGCCCGGTGTCCCTTGGCCCGGTATCCCGCCGCCCCCGGATTTCGTCCCCTGCGCCAGCGCCGGCCCAGCCACCGCCGCTGTGCCGCCAGCGGTGGCCAACCGCAGGACCAGCAGGCGGCGGGCGAGGGGGGAACCTTTCTCAGTTGGCATGCGGCGCTCCTTGATCCCCTGCATGTTCCGGTGCCGGGGCGCCGACGACAAGAGACTTCCACCATGGCGCGTTCACGGCGACGATAGGGCGGCGCCGGCCCGATTCTCCCGCTTGCATTCATGTTCCTGTTATGTTCTCATCCTCGCATGAGCAGCACCGTCTTCGACCCCTTCCACCAGGCGCCTGTCATCCTTCCCGGGCGAGGCGCGTCTCCCGCGCCCAGATGGGCGACGCCCGCCGATCTTCGCATCCCGCTGCCGCCGCGCGGCCGCCGCATCGCGGCGCGGGCACCGGCCGAACCGCTATGGCGGGAAGCGATGCGCTGGTCCTTCATCGCGCTCTCCGCCAGCATGGTGGCGGGAGAGGTCGCTCTGGCGCTGTTCGGGCCGTAGCAGCGTCGCGTCAGACCGCCGCTTCAGACCGGCAACGTCGCCAACGCCTGCAAGCCGCCCTGCGGCCGGTTCTTCAGCACCACATCCCCGCCATGCGCCCGCAGGATGTTGCGCGCGATCGGCAGGCCGAGCCCGGTGCCGCCGGTTTCCCGGTTGCGACTCGTCTCCAGGCGCCGGAAGGGCTGGAACACGTTCTCCAACTCCCGCTCCGGCACGCCCGGCCCGGCATCCTCCACCGCGATTCGCACATGCCCAGCCAGCGGCGGGGACAGCAGCAGCCGCGCGGACCCGCCATAGGCCACCGCATTCCCCACCAGATTCGCCAGCGCCCGCTTCAGCGCCCCCGGCCGGGCGCTGACGGTCAGGTGTTCCGGCCCGTCATAGATGATGTCATCCGCCATTTCCGGCCGCGCATCCGCCGCCTCATCCAGCACGGTGCGGCAGAGCGAGGCGAGATCAACGGGGACCGAGGGCTCGCCCGTCGATTCGTCCCGCGCGAAGGCGAGGGTGGCGGCGATCATCGCCTCCATCTCATCAAGGTCGGCCAGCATCTTCCGCCGCTGCTCATCATCGTCGAGGAATTCGGCCCGCAGCTTCAGCCGGGTGATCGGCGTCTTCAGGTCATGTCCGATCGCCGCCAGCATCTGCGTGCGGTCGCCGACATAGCGGCGGATACGCTCGGCCATGGTGTTGAAGGCCCGCGCCGCGGTTGCGACCTCCGAGGGCCCGCCCTCCGGCAGTGGGGGGGCGTTCACGTCCCGCCCCAGCCGGTCCGCCGCCGCGGCCAGCGCCGCCACCGGGCGCGTCAGCCGCCGCACGGCCCACAGCGTCAGCGCCGCCGCCGCCAGCGTCATCGTCACGAAGGCGATCAGGAAATGCTCGGAATGCCAGGGCCGGGGCGGCGGCATGTCGAGCCAGAGGTTGACCCAGCCCTGGTCCGGCATCCGCAGGCTGACGATAAGGCTGCCCGGCCGCTGATCGGGGCTGACCAGCACCTCCCGCGGGCGGTAGCGCGGCGGCAGGCCCAGCAGCGATTCCAGCCGGAACATCCGGAAGACCGGCGGCGGCGGCGGGGCATCCCGTGCCGCGGCGGGGGTGGGGTCGTAGCTCGCGCGCAGGCCGGTCGGCAGGTCGATATCCTGCGCCACCGCGGCGCGACGGTCCGGCGGGGATTGCATCAGGCTGCGCCAGACGCCGACGACGCGCTGGGAGACCTCCCGCGCCTGCTGGATCCGCTGCAAATCCACACGGTCCAGCGCATGGATGGTCAGCCCCGCCACCTGCACCACGATCAGGCCGAACAGCAGCACTGCCGCCGTCCGCCCCGCCAGGCTGCGCGGCCAGAACCAGGAAAGCCACCGGAACATCGCGCTCAGCCGCGCTCGACGGTGGCGGCCAGCACATAGCCGCCGCCGCGCACGGTCTTGATCACCTGCGGGTTCCGCCCGTCATCCTCCAGCTTGCGGCGGAGGCGGGAGACGGCGACATCGATGGCCCGGTCGAAGGGCCCGGCCTGGCTGCCGCGCAGCAGGTCCATCAGCATATCCCGCGTCAGCACCCGGTTCGGGCGCTCCACCAGCACCATCAGCAATTCATACTCGCC
>CANJXD010000538.1 GCA_947478535.1 Acetobacteraceae bacterium | reverse complement strand
GTCTGGCACTTCGACAAGCCGGTGCGGAACGACCTGCATCCGACGATGAAGCCGGTGGCGTTGGTCGAGCGCGCCATCCGCAACAGCAGCAAGCCGCGCGACACGGTGCTGGACTGCTTCGGCGGATCGGGCACGACGATGATCGCGGCCGAGCGCACCGGACGGCGTGCCGTGCTGCTGGAACTCGACCCCCGCTACGCCGACGTCATCGTGCGGCGTTGGCAGGAGGCGACCGGCGAAGCGGCGGTGTTGGATGGCGAGGATCGTATTTTTGCCGATGTCTCCATAGCGCGCGACAGCATCGATCATGAGGAACCGCTAGTGACTTGAATCTGTAACGCAACATCGGCTTAGATGCGCGCATGAGCTCGATACCACACGCCTTGCATGCCCCAGGTGCGCCAATGTCAGCGCCGACATGAGCGAAGCCCAAGATTATTACATCCCGCCCGAATGGCTCCGCGCCGTCGCTGGGAAGGCATTCTTTTATCCGTGTGCGGGTAGCGATATCGCAGAGCCGCTTTCGATCTTCGCACCGTTCATGGATGAGTTGTGGTTCGCAGATATTCACTACCCGACTGGCATGCGAATGCCGCGAGCGTTTCCGCGTGCTGACCACCAAGATTACACGTTGACGAGTACCTCGATCGACGGGGCACCGTCAGCCCAGATGGAACGGCGAGCAGGGCATCGCTTTCTGCCCCCAAGTCGTCGCGTTGAGACCTATATGCGCTTGGACGGCTCTGGCTTCCGCGTTGTTCGGCGGCGCGGGTTTGGCGAGATCGGGTTAGGAACCGAGTTTCCCGATAGGTCCATTGGCGTATTTTTCTACCGTGGCGACAGCCGCGGCGAAGGCGGATCAGGGGTTCAATTTTTTTCAAATAGGTGGCGGCGTTACGAGCCACTGAGCAATCTGTTCTCCCTCCTGTGTCGCAAACTAACTGTGCCGGCACTCATCGTCACAGACGGATCAAATACGCGGCCACGCCAACGGCTTCCGATCTCGCAATTCGCTCACGGCCCGATATCTAGCGCAGAAGCCTTCAAATTGTGCGCCGGCCGCGATTGGATCGCGGACGGTCTACGTTGGACATGTGTCGGCTTCGTTGGAAGAAGTTACGGGCCGACTTTGGTGTGGGCTGTTGCGCCGGTCTAAAATCTGCCGATGCCTCATCAATGCGCTTGCTGATGCCAGGAACCGGCATCCTCGATAAGGATGTCATTCAGATACACCGACGATAGTACGAAGATAACGCTGCATCTTGCTTGGCTCTGTTGGCCCGCAGCGCGAATGGTCCGTCACGCGCAGAGCAGGACGGAGACCAGCATGACGAACAGCAGCATCCTCCCCACCGAGAACGAAGCCTGGGGCTTCTGGGGCACCATAGGCGAGCAGGCCACGGCAGCCTGGCCGCTGGCCTTCACCGCCATCCGGCACGCCACCGACGCCGACGATGACGCGGTGCGAGCCTTCCTCGACAGCCGCCACGGCCGCCACTTCGCGGACGAGGTCGGCAACCACCTGCACGCCGGCGCCGCCCTCGCGGACGCCATCGGCAAGGCCATCGCAACCTGGATGGGTTGGCGCATCGGGCGCCGCACTAGCCGCGACACCGGCATCCCCGCCGGGCTGCCCTACCTGACGGGCTTCGTGATCAGCGAGGGCATTGCCGCCGAGGCCGCGCGCGACTGACGCGGGCCTCTGCCGCACCGCCCCGACCGGGTCCTGCCCGGCGGGGCTCCCGGCAGTAGGGGTCGGATGATCGGCCTCGGCACCGGAGACAGCATCATGACCCTTTCCGATACCGCCCGCACTATCCTCAGCGCCGCCGCGCAGCACGAGATGGGCTTCGCCCGCGCGCCGAAGACCCTGCCTGCCGCCGCCCGCAACGCGGTGTTCAAGAGCCTGATCAAGAACAACCTGCTGACCGAGATCAACGCCCCGCGCGAGCATGTCGGGCTGGGCTGGCGCCAGGATGATGACGGCACCTGGATTGTGGCGCGCATTACCGACGAGGGGCTGCGCGCCATCGGCATCGACCCGAACGAGATCAACGCGGTGGACGAAGCGGAACGCGGCGGCCTGACCCAGGCCGAATACGATGCAGAGCAGGCGCTGGCACAGGAGGCGCTCGACGCCGGCATCGACCTGCACGCCGACACGGAGGAGGACACCCGCCCGCGGCACGAGCAGAACGGGGTGGACGAGGCGCTGATCTACGGCCCCGCCGCGGAGTGGCAGCAGCCGGCGGGGGATGCGGCCCTGCTGGAGCATGCGCTGGCAGAGGGCGCCCCGCGCGGGCTGAAGGCCGCCGCTCAGGCGGTGCTCGCCGCCTGGGACGACGAGACCAACCGCGAAGCCGACATCATCGCCGCCCTGGACGGCCCGATGGCGCGGCTCCGCGCCGCCCTGGCCGGCAAGACGGCACGCCAGGCGCGTGACGCCAGCGCACCGCGGAAGCCGCGCGAGGGAACGAAGCAGGAGGCGGTGCTGACCCTGCTGCGCCGCCCCGAGGGCGCCACGGTGGCGCAGATCGCCGAGGCAACCGACTGGGCGGCGCACACGGTGCGCGGCTTCTTCGCCGGGCTGAAGAAGAAAGGCCACGAGGTCCAGGTGCTGGAGCGGGTGCGGATGGTCGGCCCCAATAAGGAAGGCGCCAAGGGCAGCTACACCGTCTACCACCTGCCTGCCTGATCAGCCTGGCCGCCCCGCACAGGGTCTGCTGCCGCAAGGTAGCGGGCCCTTGCCTGTTATGAGCGTCACGCGCGGCGGGAGGTCGCCGCCATGCCGGAGCTGACCCCTTCCAACCGCGAGGCCGCGCGCCGCATCGGCATCAGCGAGACGGCGCTGCGCAAGGCCGAGAGGGCCGAGCGCGTCATCCGCGAACCGGATGGCCAGTGGGACATCGACAAGACGCGCCGCCGCCTGACCGAGACCGCCGACCCGCATCGCTCACCGCTGGCCACGCCGGCACAGCCCGACAGCACGCCTTACGCCCGACTAAAGGTGGCGCAGCTTGCACTGAAGGTGGAGGCCCAGCGCCTCGCTCTCGACGAGAGCAAGGGCAAGCTGCTGGATGTCGGCGCTGCCAATGCCGCCATCGACGAGATCGCCGGCGCCATGCGCGACGCCCTGCTGAACTGGCCGGCGCGGGTCGCCGGCGTCATCGCCGCGGAACTCGGCGTTGAGCCACATCTGTTGCAGACCATCCTGCAGAGCCACATCAACGACCTGCTGACGGAGGCCGCCGATCGCTTCGATCCCGCAAGCGGCATCGCCGGAGGCCGGAGCCCGGGCGCGTGAGCATGTGCACCGGCGGGCCGGGCGCATGCTACGACCGCCGCCGCAGCTGACAGTGTCGCAGTGGGCGGAGGACCATCGCATCCTGTCCAGCCGCGGCTCGTCGGAGCCGGGGCCGTGGCGCACAGCGCGTGCACCTTACCTGCGCGAGATCATGAACGCGCTGTCGGCGCTGCATCCCGCGCGGCGCGTCGTATTCATGAAAGGGGCGCAGACGGGAGGTTCAGAAGCAGGCAATAATTGGCTGGGCTACATCGTCCATCATGTGCCCGCGCCGGTGCTGGCGGTGCAGCCAACAGTCGAACTGGCAAAGCGCTTCTCACGCCAGCGCATCGACCCGCTGCTGGAGGAGACCCCCGCGCTGCGGGAACGTGTTGCCCCGTCCCGTGCCAGGGACAGCGGCAACACCATGCTGTCCAAGGAATTCCCCGGCGGCATCCTGGTACTGACGGGCGCCAACAGCGCGGTCGGGTTGCGCTCCATGCCGGCGCGATTCCTGTTCCTTGACGAGGTGGACGCCTATCCCGGCGATGTCGAGGGCGAGGGCGACCCCATCGCGCTCGCAGAAGCTCGGGCCCGCACCTTTGGCTGGCGCCGCAAGGCCTTCCTCGTCTCGACGCCGACGACGGCTGGGCGCAGCCGTATTGAGCGGGAATACCTGGCCAGTGACCAGCGGCGCTACTTCGTGCCCTGCCCGCATTGCCAGGCGATGCAGTGGCTGCGCTTTGAGCGGCTGATTTGGGATAAGGGCAATCCGCGCAGCGCG
>CANJXD010000537.1 GCA_947478535.1 Acetobacteraceae bacterium | reverse complement strand
CCGTCCCTCCAGCCTCCCCAGGGGTGCATGCAGGCAGATCGAGACAGCCTCCTCCGTCGCCTGCATGAGTTGCGGAGCGAACATCGTGACCTCGACACGGTGATCGCCCGCCTCAGCGAAAGCGGCACCGACGCGCTGCAGCTCCAGCGCCTCAAGAAGCGCAAGCTCAAGCTGAAGGACGAGATCGCCTGGCTGGAAAGCCGCATCGTTCCCGACATCATCGCCTGAGGCCAGCATGACCAATCCCCCCGCCGAGACGCCGCGCGTCGGCGTCATCATGGGCAGCACCTCGGATTGGGAGACGATGCGTCACGCGGCGGAGGTGCTCGAAGTCCTGGGCGTCGCCCATGAAAGCCGCGTCGTCTCCGCGCACCGCACGCCGGACCGGATGGTGGACTACGCCAAGTCCGCGGCCGGGCGGGGCATCAAGGTCATCATCGCGGGCGCTGGCGGGGCGGCGCATCTGCCGGGCATGACCGCCTCCTTCACCGCGCTGCCGGTGCTCGGCGTGCCGGTTGAAAGCCATGCGCTGAAGGGCATGGACAGCCTGATGTCGATCGTCCAGATGCCGGGCGGCATTCCCGTCGGCACGCTGGCGATCGGCAAGGCCGGCGCGCTGAATGCCGGGCTGTTCGCCGCCTCCATCCTGGCGCTGGAGGACCCCGCGCTGGCCGCGCGCCTCGCCGCCTGGCGGGCCGCGCGCACCGAGGCGGTGCCGGACAGCCCGCTGTGAGCGCCTTCGCCATGGCGGCGGCGCCGCTGCCCCCGGGTTCCACCATCGGCATCCTCGGCGGTGGGCAGTTGGGGCGGATGTCGGCGCTGGCCGCCGCGGCGCTTGGCTATCGCTGCCACATCTTCGCCCCCGAGGCCGATTCGCCCGGCATGCAGGTCGCCGCCGCCCGCACCGTCGCGGCCTATGAGGATGCGGCGGCGCTGGCCGTCTTTGCCGCCGCCGTCGATGTCGTGACCTTCGAATTCGAGAATGTGCCGGCCGGGACGCTCGATGCGCTGGCGCCCCTGGTGCCCTGCCGCCCTGGCGTCGCCGCGCTGCGGATCGGGCAGGACCGGATCGCCGAGAAGACCTTCCTCGAATCGTCTGGCATCCCGGTCGGCCCCTGGCGGGCCATCCACTCCATGGCCGAGTTGCAGGCGGCCGTGGCCGAGCTTGGCCTGCCGGCCGTGCTGAAGACAACCCGGCTGGGCTATGACGGGCGCGGCCAGGCCGTGTTGCGAACACCGCAGGACGCGGCCGCCGCCTTCGCCCGGCTGGCCCCGCATCCGCTGATCCTGGAAGCCTTCATCCCCTTCGAGCGGGAGATTTCCGCCATCGCGGCGCGCGGCGCCGATGGCCAGGTCGTCACCTTCGATGCGGTGGAAAACCGGCACGCGCATCATATCCTCGACCTGTCCTTCGCCCCGGCGATGGTGCCCGAATCGGTCGCCCGCGCGGCGCGCGCCCATGTGGCGGGGCTGGCCTCCGCGCTGGAACTGGTCGGCATCCTGGCGCTGGAGATGTTCCTGCTGCCGGATGGCCGGCTGCTGGCGAATGAAATGGCGCCGCGGCCGCATAATTCCGGGCATTGGACGATGGATGCCTGCCGCCACGGGCAGTTCGAACTGCATATCCGCGCGGTGGCCGGCCTGCCGCTGCCGGATTCGAGCCGGCATGCCGACGCCGTGATGAAGAACCTCGTCGGCCCCGAGTCGTTCGGCGCCTGGCCGAGACTCGCGGCGATGAACGACGTCGGGCTGCATCTCTACGGCAAGTCGGAGGCCCGCCCGGGGCGGAAACTGGGCCATGCGACGCGTCTTCTGCCGCTCGGCGGCCTCGCGCAGGCGGCGGATCCGGGCGACCTCTCGCCACTGTGATCAATTTGCCATGAACCGTTGTGGCCTTGGCGCAACACCCTTCGGATTGTGGTGCAACCGTGCTGGGCAGCGCCGGGGCTGGGTGATAGGTTGCCGCCATGCACCGGGGATACCCGAGGCGGATCGTTCGGTTCGCTTCAGTCTATGTGACCGGGCGCCACGGACTGGATATCGAGGAGATATGACATGAGCCTCCGGAAGGCCCTTTTGGCCGCCACCATGCTGGCCCTGCCGCTCGCCGCGCAGGCGCAGCCGATCAGCGGCCTCTACGTCGGCGCCGGCGCAGGTGTGAACCTGCTGCAGGAAAGCGACATCACGATCAGCGGCCCGCTCGGCACCGCCCTCGGGACCGGCGCGGCGCGCCGCGGCACCGTGGACTTCAACTACGGCTGGGTTGGCGCCGCCAGCATCGGCTACGGCTTCGGCAACGGCGTCCGCGCCGAACTCGAAGGCTCCTACCGCGAGAACGAAGTCGACAGCATCACGGGCTTCGCCGTCCATCCGCTGCGCGCCGACGGCAAGGCCCGCACCTACGGTGTGATGGCCAACGCCCTCTATGACTTCGACCTCGGCGCCGGTTCCTTCCTGACGCCGTATGTCGGCGTCGGCGCTGGCTACCAGTGGGTGGAATACTCCGGCGTGCGCGCTCGCACCCCGGCGAACACCAGCGTCACGATCGACGACACGGCCGGCCGCTTCGCCTACCAGGCGATCGTCGGTGCGGCGTTCCCGATCGATGCGGCCCCGGGCCTCGCGATCACCGCCGAATACCGCTTCATGGGCACGCTGCAGGCGGAAATGTCCGCTCGTTCCAGCACGACCACGGCGCGCGGCACGACGGATGTCGACAGCTACAACCACAGCCTGATGCTCGGCCTGCGCTACGCCTTCGGCGTCGCCCCGGCCCCGGCCCCGGTTGTCGCCCCGACGCCGGCCGCTGCTCCGGCCGTCGCCCGCACCTACCTGGTGTTCTTCGACTTCGACCGCGCCGACCTGACGGATCGCGCCCGCCAGATCATCGCGGAAGCGGCGACGAACTCCGGCCGCGCCGGCACGACGCGGATCGAAGTCTCCGGCCACGCCGACCGTTCCGGCACGCCGCAGTACAACCAGCGCCTGTCCGAGCGCCGCGCCGCCGCGGTGGCCGCGGAACTCGAACGCCGTGGCGTTGCTCGCTCCGCGATGGCCATCCAGGCCTTCGGCGAGAGCCGCCCGCTGGTTCCGACCGCCGACGGCGTCCGCGAGCCGCAGAACCGCCGCGTCGAGATCGTCCTGCGCTAATCACGCAGGCCTTCACGGCCGACCAGAACGGGGGGCGCCGCAAGGCGTCCCCTTTTCTTTTGCCCGCCCCCCGACGTCCAGAAAGCCAAGAAGAACACCGCCATGATCCTCATCGGCCGCACCCTCTCCCCCTTCGTCCGCCGCACCGCCGCGACGCTGAACCTGCTCGGCCTGCCCTATGAGCACCGGGCGCTGTCCACCGCGACGGACCTGCCCGCCATCCAGGCCGCGAACCCGCTGGGCCGGGTGCCGGCGATGATCATGGATGATGGTGAGCCGCTGGTGGACAGCATCGCCATCCTCGATGCGCTGGACAGCCTGGTCGGCCCGGACCGCGCCCTGGTCCCCGCCAGCGGCCCGGCGCGGCTGGTCGTGCTGCGCGCCCTGGCACTCGCCACCGGAACCCTCGACAAGCTCGTCGCCGCCTATCAGGAAGTGAAGCGTCGCCCGGCCGAATTCACCTGGGCCGAGCAGGCGGCGAAGCTTAGCGCGCAGGCTGCCGCCGGCTTCGCCGCGCTGGACCGACTCGCCCCCGCCAGTGGCGATGGCTGGCTCTGTGGCGCGACGCTCACCCAGGCCGATGTCACCGCGACCTGCGCGCTGGATTTCGCCGATATCGTGCTGCCCGATCTCGTCGCCGGCCACCTCCCCGCCCTGTCCGCGCTGCGGGACCGGGCGAATGCCATCCCGGCGATTGGCGGGACGCGCTGGCAGGGCTGACCTGCCTGCGGCGATGCCACTTTGGCAGGCAGGCGGGCCGATTTCGCCCGCCTGCCGGTCATTCCTGCGCCAAATGGTCAGTAAAGGTGCCATTGTCTATGTTGCGGTGCAGCATCTTCGCCCTTAGGTAAGAGGCGGGGAGCGATACGTCCTGTCGTCCGATGTTCTGGCGAAGGACCCTCATTCATGCACCCTGCCCCCTCTCCTGGCCGCTCCCCGTT
>CANJXD010000536.1 GCA_947478535.1 Acetobacteraceae bacterium | reverse complement strand
TGCCCCACCGCGGCCGCCCGCGTCGCCACTCTCTCGCGCAGTTCGGCATCGTGGAAGATGCCGATGACCGCGCTGCCCGGCGCAGGCGCGGCAGCCCTATCGGACCGTGCGCGCCGGTTCCTCCGGCCGATAGCGCCACACGCTGGCGGGCGGGATGTTGCGGATCGTCCACACCTTGCGCTCCGCGGCAAGGCCGAGCGCGCGATAGGGCAGCGGCGAGGTGATGCAGTAGGTGTAGAGAAGAAAGCCCTGGCCCGGGGCCACCGCCTCCACGGCCTGCACGAAGCGCTGCTGCGCCTCCAGCGGCAGCAGGACCAGCGGGATGCCGCAGATGACATCGCCGACGCGGCCGCGCAGCGCCGCCGGCAGCACCTCTGGCAGGGCGAAGGCGTCACCGCAGACCACGGTCACGCCCGGCAGCGCGTGGCGCAGATAGGCGGCCATCTCCGGCACGATCTCCACGACGACGAGGCGTTCCGGCGGAACACCCGCGGCGAGCAGGGCGGCGGAGATGACGCCCGTGCCGGCACCGAGTTCGACGATCACCTGATCATCCCGCCGTTCCACCAGGCCCGCAATGCGGCGGCAGAGCGTGGCGGAGGAGGGGACGACGGAGCCCATCTGCAGCGGATTGGCCGCCCAGCGGCGCAGGAACAGCGCGGCGTTGCGGATGCGGGTCTCCGGTGCGGCGGTGGTGGCGATCGACATCAGGGTGTCTCCGAAGCATGGCGGCGGCAGAATTCCTCAGCGCCGAGGCGCCGGAAATCATCGAGGCATTCGCGCAGTTTGGCGTGCGGCCAGTCCCACCAGGCGAGTTGCAGCAGCGCGGCGCGAATCTCGGGCGGGAAGCGGAAGCGGATGAGGCGCGCGGGCACGCCACCCATGATGGCGAAGGGCGGCACATCCCTGGTAACAACGGCGCCCGCGCCGATGGCGGAACCGGCGCCGATGCTGACGCCGGGCAGGATCACCGCGCCGTGGCCGACCCAGACATCGGGGCCGAGCGTGACCTTGAAACCGCGCCGCCAATCGAAGAAGCCGGCCTCGTCATCGCCGAGCCCATAGGCGGAAGCCCGATAGGTGAAGTGGCTCAGCGCCACGCGTTCCAGCGGATGGTTGCCGGGGTTGATACGCGTATGGGCGGCGATGGAGCAGAAGCGGCCGATCTCGGCGTAAATGATCTCGCTGTCGTGGACGGCGTAGCTGTAGTCGCCGAAGGTCGATTCCGCGACCTTGCTGCGCGCGCCAACCTCGCAATAGGCGCCGAAGCGGCTGTCCCTGACCTCCGCGGTGGAATGAATGAGCGGCGTCTGCCCAAGCGCCTTGCCCAGGGGCCCTGGATCCGGCTTCATGCGGCGATACCCATCGCGCGATGGCGCAGGTGGCGCAGCAGTTCGGCGGCGCCGTCTTCCGCGCTGCCGCTGTTGACGATCCGCAATTCCGGCGGCTGCCCTTCGATGGCCACATCGCGCTGCAAGCGCGCCCGCAGGTCGCCATCGCTGTCTCGGCGTCGGGCGGCGAGGCGGGATGCGAGGATATCGGGCGGTGCCGTCACCTCCACCACGCTCACGCCCAGCAGGCTGAGTCGCGCCTCCGCGACCTTGGCGCGGGAGATGTTGCAGAGGACGATGATGCCGTTCCGCGCCGCTGCCAGGGCCGAAGCCGGGATGCCGTAGCGCAGGCCATGCGCCTGCCAGGAGAGGCAGAATCCCCCCGCGGCCTCGCTTGCCGCGAAGGCCTCGTCATCCAGGCTGTCATGCGCCTCCGACCCATCGGCGGCGCGCGTCACCACGCGCGTGGCGAACAGGAAACGCGCATCCCCAGCGAGAGCATCCCGGGCGAGGCCGATGAGCGTGTCCTTGCCAGCCCCGCTAGGCCCCACCACAAGGACGAAGCCGCCGGTCATTCAGGCCACCCTCTCACCACCGCGCCAGACCTGGCGGACGACGGGCATGTCATCCAGCAGTCGTACGCGCAGCAGGTCAGCGCGCATGCCAGGCGCGATCTCCCCGCGATCATGCAGCCCGGTCGCCCGCGCGGGGTTGCGGCTGACCAGCGCCACGGCACGCGGCAGCGTCATGCCGGACACGCAATGCGGTGCCTGGAAGGCTGCCAGAAGCAGGCTCGCCGGCACGTAGTCCGAGGACAGCACCTGCAATAATCCCGCCTCCGCCAACGCCGCGGCGGAGACATTGCCGGAATGCGAGCCGCCTCGGATCAGGTTCGGCGCGCCCATCATCACGGTGATCCCCGCGGCGTTGCAGGCCTCCGCGGCCTCGATGGTCGTCGGGAACTCGGCGATGGAAACGCCATTGGCCCGGGATTCCGCGACATCCGCTATGGTGGTGTCATCATGGCTCGCCAGCGTCACGCCGCCGCTGCGGGCGAGATCGACCAGTAACGGCCGGTTGCTCGCGTTCAGCGCCGCGCCTTCGGCCATCCGCCGTGCCGCGCGCGCTTCCATCTGCTCGCGCGTCCCGCCATAGCGGGCGGCGTAGGTGTAGTAGCGATCGAGGTTGCGGAACTGCCGCTGGCCCGGCGTGTGGTCCATCAACGATATCAGCCCGATCGGGAAACGCGCGAGCAATTCCGTCGTCTGCTCCACCACGCGAATGGAGGGAACCTCGCAGCGCAGATGCGTCAGGTGCTCGGCGCGGAACAGGCCGTTGCTTCGGGCATGGTCGATTGCGGCGGCGAGCTCCATCACCTCAGCGCCAAGGCCGAGACCATCCGCGTCCAGGCCGGTGCGGAGCGAGTCGAAGACCGTGGTGATGCCGGAGGCCGCGATCTGCGCGTCATAGGCCAGCACGGCGCCAAGCGTGTTCCACCGCACCTTCGGCCGCGGCTGCACATGGCTTTCAAGGTGGTCGGTATGCAGTTCGACCAGGCCAGGCAACAGGTAGTCACCACCGAGATCGATGCCGCGTTCCGGCGCGGCCCCTTCGCCGAAGGCGGCGATACGATCGCCGACCACGGCAACCCAGCCTTCCATCACATCCGTGGCCAGCACGATCCGCGCATTCGACAGGATCGTCACATCCGCCTTCCAGCCGAGTCGGGGCAGCGTGACGGCGCGTTGGTCGTTCATGAAACTTCCCTGGTGTTGCCGGCCCCGGTGTTACTGGCCCCGGCGTTACCGGCCCGGGCGTTACCGGCCCCGGTGTTGCCCGCGATCATCCGGCGCAAGCGGCTGGAGATGGCGTCGATGCCGGTGACGAGGAGCAGGATCAGCAGCACGATGAAGCTGACCACCGGCCATTCGAGCATGCGGATCATCTCGCCGAGAAAAAGGCCGATGCCGCCGGCGCCGACGATGCCGATGATGGCGGAGGAGCGGACATTCGATTCGAAGATGTAGAGCACCTGCCCCGCCAGCACCGGCAGCACCTGCGGGATGATGCCGAAGCGTACGCGGTGCGCATGCGCGCCCCCCGCAGCCGCGATCCCCTCCTCCGCCTTGCGGTCCGCCGTCTCGATCGCATCGGCGAACATCTTGCCGAGCGTGCCGATATCGGAGGTCATGATGGCGAGGACGCCGGCGAAGGGGCCAAGGCCGACGATGCTGATCCAGATCAGCGCCCAGATCAGCGCATCGATGCCGCGGACGATGTCGAGGCCGCGCCGCGCGGCGAAGCGCGGCACGGCGTGCGGCGTGGTGTTGCGGGCGGCGAGCAGCGCGAAGGGCAGCGCCAGCAGCGCGGCGAACAGGGTGCCGAGCAGGGCGATGGCCAGCGTTTCCGCCACGCCATGCAGGATCAACATCGTGCGGGAGTAGGTGCCAGGATCCGGCGGCAGCATCAGCGAGACGAAATGCAGCAACCGCCCGAAGCCGGAAAGCAGGCGCGCGGGATCGATCTCCATGCGCCAGATGCCGAGCGCCACAACGGCAAGGGCTGCCGCGACCATCCAGGCGGCCCGCATCCTGCCAGGCGTGATGGCGGCGAAATGCTGGGGATGCCGTGCCCTGAGGGCCGGCAGCGCCGCGATGGCGCCCGCACGCAAGGCGCTCATGCCGCGTCCCCCGAAAGGCGGCGCCGCAGCCTGCCCGTCAGGCCATCGACGAGCATCACGGTGACGATGATGAGGATGAGCAGGGCGGCGACGTCATTGTAGTAAAACTTGCGGAT
>CANJXD010000535.1 GCA_947478535.1 Acetobacteraceae bacterium | reverse complement strand
GGCCCCGGTCAGGATGACGGGGGAAAGGTCCCGCAGCAGGTCGTAGCCGGGATTGGCATAGAGCGCCGGGTTGGCGCCGCAGGGGCCGAAGCTGCACTGCAGCAGCGTGGTTCCATCCGCGGTCGCGCGGGCGACCTCGGCCGCCGCGATATTGCCCCCCGCGCCGCCGCGGTTTTCCACCACCGCGCCGCGCGGCAGATGCGGGCCGACCGCCTCTGCCAGGACGCGGGCCATGATATCGCTGGTCCCCCCCGGGGGGGCGGGGATGATCAGGCGGATCGGGCGGTCCGGCAGGTCCGCCGCGCGCGCTGCGGGGTTGGCCAGGGCCAGTGCGGCAAGTGCCATGAACAAGCGACGCATGGGCGTTCTCCTCCCTTTTTTGTTTCTCAGGCTCGCTCGAAGCCGGCGAGCACAGTCTTCAGCGTCTCGATGACGCTGTCCGAAAGCGGCCAGGCCGCGGGTGGCCGGGCGGCGCCCACATCCTCCCCGCCCAGGGCCAGCGCGGCCTTGACGACGGAGACGTTGGCGCCGTTGCCCTCCATCGCGCGCAGCTTCTCGAAGGGCTCGATCGCGGCGATGGCGGCGTTCGCGGCGGGGAAATCCCCGGCCTCCAGCGCCCGCAGCACGCGCATCGACAAATGCGGCGCGACATTGATGACGCCAGAGGTGAAGCCGGTGGCGCCCAGCGCCGTCATCGGTGGTGCCCAGGGCTCCGCCAGGCCGCAGATCCAGGCGAGGTGCGGCGCGGCGCGGCGGGCGGCGGCCAGGTTCATCAGGTTGGGCGTCGCCCATTTCACGCCGGCGACGCCGGGAATGGCGCAGAGCTGCGCGATGGCATCGGCGCCGCCGCTGTCATCGCGCAGATACAGCAGCACCGGCAGCCCATCCGCCGCTTCCGCCACCGCCGCGACATAGGCGGCGACCCCGCGCGGCGCCCGGAAGGGGTCCGGCGGCTGGTGGATCATGATGGCGTCGCAGCCATCCTGCTTCGCGCTGCGCGCCAGCACGCAGGCATCCCGCACGCTGCGGCCGACCCCGGCGACGACAACCGCGCGGCCAGCGACGATGCGCGGCACCTCGGCCTGCATCATCCGCGCTTCCCGCATCGTCAGGCCATAGAACTCGCTGGTGTTGCCATTGACGGTGAGCGCGCCGATCCCGGCCCCCACCGCCCGCGCGACAATCGGCGCCAGTCGGTCCGGTGCCAGGCGGTCCCGGTCATCGAAGGGGGTGACCAGGATGCCGGAGACCCCGCGAAGCGCCCGCGCGACCCGTTCGCTGATGGCCATGGTCTTCACTCCACCCGCAGATTGGCGCGGCGCGCCACATCGCCCCAGCGTCGCGTCTCGGCGGCGATGAAGGTGCGGAACTCATCGGGATTGCTGCCGACGACGGTGATGCCGAGGTCCCGCAGGCGCGCGGCCACCGTGGGCTCCCGCAGCGCGGCGGCGGCCTCGGCGTTCAGCCGCGCGACGATGGCGGGCGGCGTGCCGGCGGGGGCGAACAGCCCGTGCCAGGACAGGCTCTCGAAGCCCGGCAGGGCTTCCGCGATGGCCGGCACATCCGGCGCCGCCTCGATCCGCTGCATGCTGCCGATCCCGATCAGCCGCACCCGGCCCTCACGCGCCAGCGGCAGGACGGAGGAGAGATTGTCGAAGGACATCGGCGTCTCGCCCGACATCACCGCCGTCATCACACCGCCGCTCCCGCGGTAGGGCACGTGGACGACCTCGGCGCCGACCATCTGGCCGAACAGCTCCCCCGCCAAATGGGTGGAGGTGCCGACGCCGGAGGTTGCGTAGCTGAAGAAGCCGGGCCGCGCCTTCACCAGCGCGATGAACTCGGCCAGCGTCCGCGCCGGGACATCGTTGTTGATCACCAGCGCGTTGGGCTGGGACGCCAACTGCGTGATCGGCGCGAAATCCCGGAGGTTGTCATAGGGCATCCGGACCATGATCGCCGGGTTGATGGCGTGGCTGCTGATCGTGCCCATGCAGATCGTGTTGCCGTCCGCCGGCGCCCGGGCGCAGGCCTCGGCGCCGATATTGCCGCCGGCGCCGGGGCGGTTCTCCGCGACGAAGGTCTGGCCGATCCGGCGCCCCATCTCCAGCGTCACCAGGCGGCCGAGCGTATCCGTCACCCCCGCGGCGAAGGGGATGATGAGGCGAATGGGCTGGGACGGCCAGGGGCGGGGCTGCGCCAGGGCGGCGCCCGGTAGCGTGATGGCGCCGGCCAGCCCCGCGAGGAGATGGCGGCGGCGGGTGTTGTTCTGGTTCATGGATTCTTCCTCCCTGGTTGGTGGCTCTCCGTCGCATCCGGGAAGGCGACGGAGAGGGAACGCTGGGCATGCGCCCGCATGGCGGATTCAGCCGCCCCGGCATCGCCGGCGATGATGGCGGCAACGATCGCGGCGTGTTCCAGCCGGGCCAGCGCGCGTTCCTCCTCCGTCGCCAGCACGCGATGGCGGCTGAGGTGGTCATAGGCGCGCAGCCCTTCATGGACGCGCGCCACATCGGCGCTGCCGGCGGCGGCATGGATGGCATCGTGCAGCGCCTCATTCGCCGCCAGCACGGCATCGGCATCGCCACCTCGCGTCGCGAGGTCGATGGCCAGAAGCCGCGCGCGGAGCGCCGCATGGTCCCCCGCCGTGGCGCGGCGCGCGGCAAGGCCGGCGGCGACGCCCTCCAGCGCGGCGCGGATCAGCCCGACCTCCCACAGCCGGGCCTGGCCGAGATCGGCGACATAGGTGCCGCTGCGCGGCCGGCTTTCGACCATGCCCTCGGCTTCGAGGCGCCGCAGGGCTTCGCGCACGGGCTGGGCGGAAATGTCGAGGGCAGTGGCGAGGCCGCGTTCGGAAATCCTGGCACCCGGGGCCAGCGTGCCGGCAACGATCGCTTCCCGGATACGCTCATAGGCGCGGGCGGCGAGCGAACGCAGATCGGCTTCGGCAAAGGGCCGGAGGACGGTCACGGTTGGACGTTTCCTGTTGACTTGAAACTACCATAGCAGATGGCAGGGCCAGGACAATCGCCCATGCCCCGCCCGGCGGGCTCGCCGAACTGCAACCCCGCCTTGCGGCGGCCGCACTTGATTAACGGCGGTCTTAAGACGACGATCCGGCCTTATGATCCTGCTGATCGACAACTACGACAGCTTTACGTTCAATCTCTATCACTTCCTGGGTGATCTTGGGGCGGTGACTGAGGTTCGGCGCAATGATTCCCTGTCGGTGGATGAAGCCCTGGCGCTTGCGCCCGAGGCGATCGTCCTCTCCCCTGGCCCCTGCACGCCGAACGAGGCGGGCATCTGCCTGGACCTGATCGCGGCCGCCGCGGCGCGTCGCATCCCTTTGCTGGGCGTCTGCCTCGGCCACCAAGCCATCGGGCAGGCCTTCGGTGGCAAGGTCGTGCGGGCACCGACGCCTGTGCATGGCAAGGTCTGGCCGGTGCAGCATGGCGGGACCGATATCTTCGCCGGCCTGCCCAGCCCCTTCCTCGCCACCCGCTACCATTCCCTGGTGGTAGAGGACCTGCCGGAGACGCTGATCCCCACGGCGCGGACCTCGGATGGCCTCGTGATGGGCATGGCGCATCGGGACCTGCCGATCTGGGGCGTGCAGTTCCACCCGGAAAGCATCGCCTCGGAACATGGGCACGACCTGTTGCGGAACTTCCTGGCGCTCGCCGGGCGGCGCAACGCCACCACGCCGGCCACAGCGCTCGCATGAAGAAAATCCTGGCCCGGCTTGCCGCCGGGGAACGCCTGGCGGAAAGCGAGGCGGAGGCCGCCTTCGGCATGATCATGGCCGGGGAAGCCACGCCAGCGCAGATCGCCGGCCTGCTGATGGCCATGCGCGTGCGCGGTGAGACGGTGGCGGAGATGACGGGCGCCGTCCGCGCCATGCGCGCCCGCATGATCGCCGTGGAAGCGCCGCCCGATGCGATGGATATCGTCGGCACCGGGGGCGATGCCGCGGGCACGCTGAATATCTCCACCGCCGCGGCGCTGGTGGTGGCCGGCGCCGGGGTGAAGGTCGCCAAGCATGGCAACCGGGCACTGTCCTCCCGCTCCGGCGCGGCGGATGCTTTGTCGGCGCTCGGCATTCCCGTGATGGAAACCCCGCTGGAGGCGCTGCCCGGCGTGCTCGC
>CANJXD010000534.1 GCA_947478535.1 Acetobacteraceae bacterium | reverse complement strand
GCCGGATTGCGGCAGTATTTATCTGGAACGTCCGGGGACGGCGACCGTGCTGCGCTCCTGGCTGCCGGGAATAGGGCAATATGGCGGCTTCCTGATCGCCCATCCCGAGGCGCTGAGCATCGCGGATTTCCTTACCGCCCGCGATGACCAGGGCGTGGCGAAGCATCGCCCGACCGTGCTTTTCGCCTACCGGCCCTGCGACGACGCGCGGCTGCTGGCGCTGGATTCCCTCGGCTCGGATTTCCGGCTGGAGACGAAGACCCAGGCGCCGATGATCGAGGATGTGATTGGCGGTGCGGAGACGCTCGGCGTGTTGCTGATGGGCCAGGAGGGTCGTGCCTACTGGTATGGTTCGCGGCTGGAAGCCACCGAGGCGAAGCGCCTGGTGCCGCACAACAACGCGACGACCTTGCAGGTCTGCGCGGGGGTGATCGCCGGCCTGACCTGGCTGCTGGAAAATCCGCGCCGTGGCCTCTGCGAGCCCGAGGCGATCGACGTGCATCGCGGCCTCTCCGTTGCGAAGCCCTATCTGGGCGAGGTCTTCGGCAGTTGGACTCGCTGGCACCCCACGCTGAAGCGCTACCTCGCCCTACCCTCCCGGATCGACCGGCAGGATCCCTGGCAATTCGCCAACTTCCGCATCTCGTGACAATGCCGGAATACGGCCTCGACCCCGATTGGGATGTCTGGGTCAGCGGGACAAGACTGGCGGTGAGCGGCCCGACGCGGGAGATGCTGTTGACCGGCGCCGGCACGGTGGCGATGGCGATACGGCTCGGCGAAGCGCCGCTTTCGGGCGCCGGGCCTGACGATGATGGGCCTGACGATGATGGGCCCGACGATCTGGCGGCCCTGAGCCGCCTGCGTCGCCTGCGCATCGCGGCACCGGTGCAGCCGGCCGATCCCTTCGACCAGCCCTCGCTTCTGCCGCGCAGCGGCCTGTCGCTGCACCGCGACGTCGCGACACTGGCCGATGGGCTGGCGCTGGTGGTGCTCGACGGCGATCCGCCAGGCCGCCTGGACGGGTTGGCGCGCCATTTCGGCACGGAACGATCCTGGCTGCCGCTGCGGTTGGACGGACCGATGCCCTGGGCCGGCCCGCTCTTTGGCCCCGCCCCGCATGGCGCGCGGGCGGCCTGTCCTGCCTGCCTCGCGCTGCGGCTGCGCGGTGCGGCGGAAGTGGCGCGCTCGGCGCGGGCCGATCCTTCGGCGCGGCTGGTGCAGGCGGCCCGGCCACGGAAGCGGCCGGACCGCGTCGCGGCGCTGCTGTCGCGGCTGGATGCGCTGCTCGTGGAGGCGCCGGACCGCCTGCGCGCGACGATCCTGGCGGCCGGCGCCGGCGGTGTTACCGAGCGGCCGGTGGTGCATGGAGTCTGCGGCTGTCCGGCCGATCCGTCCCTCGAATCCCTGCCGCTTGCGGAGCGGGTGGCGCGGCTTTGCGACACGCTGATCGGTCCGGCGCCCTTCCGGGTCGCGATCGGCGCAGCGGAGGACCCGATCCGCGTCGTCACCGCCAGCCAGTCGCCGGTGGCGCGTTGGGCCGGACTGCCCCCGCCCGGCCTTGCCGAGCTCGCGGCGGCCGCCCGGGCGCTCAGCCTCAGCAGCGGCGTGGGACCCACGATAGAGGCCGCGCGTCTTGGCGCCGCCATGGAGGCCATCGAGAATTACGCGGCGCTCTGGCGCGGCCCCCTCTGGCGTGGCCTGGGCGACAACCTCGCCGCCGTGGCCCTTTTTGCCGAACTGCCGAAGGGCAGTGCGATTTCGCCGGAGCTTCTGCTGTGCACGGGAGACGTCGCAGACCCGCGAACGACATCCCCCCTGCACTGGTGCCGCGCCACGGAACTCACCGCCGCTGGCACCGAACGCGGCACCGTCCTGGTCCCCCTCGCGCTGGTCTATGACGGCGCCCCGTCGCCCGAAGCCGATTGGTGGGAAAGCAACGGGCTCGGCGCCGGCTTGACGATGGAGGCCGCGAAGGCTCATGCCCTGGCGGAGCTCGTGGAACGCGATGCGGTGGCGATCTGGTGGAACAATGCCGTGGCACGCCCGCGCCTGAAGCTGCCGGAGGGCGACGCCGGGGCCGCCACGCATCGCCGCCGCGGCCGTGCGATGGCGCTGCTCGACCTGACCCATGATCTTGGCGTGCCCACCCGCGCCGCGCTGGCCTGGGATCCGGCCACCGGCGGCGCCATCACCGCGGGCTTCGCCGCCGACCCCGACCCGGCACGCGCCGACCGTCGCGCGCTCGCGGAATCCTGCCTCCGGCTGCCGGCGCTGGACGATTGGCGCGCCGGCCATCGCAGCGGCCGGCTGCCGCGCTGGTTCGCGACCGGCAATGTCGGCCACTTCCCCTGGCTGCTCGCCGGGCCAGAGCGCGCCGCACCGCCGCCTGATCCCATGGCGCCGCCCGCCCGCCTCGCCGCGCTGCTCCGCGCGATCACCGGCGCCGGCCTGCGCCCGCTGATCGTCGACCTGCTCCGCCCCGATACCGGCATCCCGGTCGTGAAGGCGCTCGTCCCTGGCCTGCGGCACACGCGCAACCGCTTCGGCCCTGGCCGGCTGTTCGACGTTCCCGCCCGCCTCGGCTGGCTCGCCACCCCCCGCACCCAATCCGAGCTGCTGCCCTTTCCCGAGGGCCTGTGGTGAGCGACGCCGCCGCCCCGCCGTCCGGCCCCCCATCCGAACCGCCCTTGGCGCGCGAATTGTTCCGCAAGCGTGCACTCGACCGACTGAACTCGCCCGAGCAATTGCACGACCGCGTGCGCATCACCCGCCCCGCTGGCTGGCTCGCCTTGCTGGCCTCACTCGCGTTGATCGGCGGGCTTGGCGTCTGGAGCGTGATGGGAAGGCTGCCCACCTATGCCACCGGCCAGGCGCTGGTGCTGGCGGAGGGCGGCAGCATCCTCGAAGTGGGCAGCGCCACTGGCGGCACACTGCGGCGCCTCAACGTCCGGGTCGGCGATGTCGTCACGGCCGGCCAGATCCTGGGCGAGCTCACGCACCCCGAGACCGAGCGCGAATTGCGCCTGGCGCGGCAGGTGCTGGCCGAGCGTCTGCGCGATGTGGAGCGACTGAGTGGCGTCGGCGCGCAGGAAGCCGCGGCGCGGCGCAATTCCATCGCAAGGCAGCGCGAATCCGCAGCGCTTCGCATCAGCCTCGCCCAGACGCGCGAGCAGCAGGTGCGCGAAAGGCTGCGCCAGGCGGAGGTGCTCTACCGCGACCGCATCGTGACGCTGGCGGCGCGCACGCAATTGCAGCAGGAACTCGCCTCGCTGTTGCAGGAAATCTCGAACACCAATGCCGAGATGGCGCGCAGCGTCTCCGAGGAAATCGACCTTGAACGCCTCTCCGCACAGCGGCTCTACGATGCCGAGGCCGCGGTGGCCGATGCGCGGCGGCAGGTGGAAAGTGTCGAGGAACAGAGCGGCCTCGCCTCCACGCTGGTCTCCCCGGCGGCGGGCCAGGTGAGCGAGCTGCGCGCCCAGGCAGGCACGCAGTTGCGCCCAGGCCAGCCGGTGCTGGCGCTGGAACAGGCCGGCAGCGGGCTCACCGTTGCGCTGTTCGTGCCCGCCGATACCGGCAAGCGCGTGCAGCCGGGCATGACCGTCAGCATCGCACCCTCCACGGCGCGGCCGGAGGAATTCGGCTCCATGCTCGGCACGGTGGTGGCGGCGAGCCGCTTTCCCATCTCGCGCGACGCGCTGCGTGCGATGGTGCAGAACGACGATCTGGTGAAGACCTTCTTCGATCGCGGCGCCCCGGTGCAGGTGACCGTGGCGCTTACGCCTGACGCCACGACCGAGAGCGGCTATGCCTGGACCTCGCGCCGCGGCCACACGGTTTCGATTTCCGCCGGCACGCCCGGCATCGGGCGGGTGATGCTCGACCAGCGCCGGCCGATCGAGCTGGTGATGCCGGCCCTGCGCGAATTGCTGCAATTGTGAGTGCCTCGGCGCCCGACGCCCCGCCGCTGCTGCCGAACCAGCGCGGCCGGCGAGGGCGCCGGCGCGTGCCGACGATCCTGCAGATGGAGGCGACGGAGTGCGGCGCGGCCTGCCTCGCCATGATCCTCGCGCATTACCGGCTCTGGGTGCCGCTGGAGCGGCTGCGGGTGGATTGCGGCGTGTCGCGCGATGGCTCGAAGGCGGCGAACATGCT
>CANJXD010000533.1 GCA_947478535.1 Acetobacteraceae bacterium | reverse complement strand
GCGGTTGGACAGCGTGGCGGCGGCCACCAGCGCGGCATCGGCGATGCGCACGCCGTGGTGGAGTTCGTACTTCTCCTTGATGCCGCGGAGGATGCTGATTGTGTCCTCGACGCTCGGCTCGCCCACGAAGACGGGCTGGAAGCGCCGGGCCAGCGCCGCGTCCTTCTCCACATGCTTGCGGTATTCGTCGAGGGTGGTGGCGCCAACGCAATGCAATTCGCCCCGCGCCAAGGCCGGCTTGATGAGGTTGGAGGCGTCCATCGCGCCGTCCGCCTTGCCGGCGCCGACCAGCGTGTGCATCTCATCGATGAAGAGGATGATCTCGCCCGCGGCGTCCTCCACCTCCTTCAGCACGCCCTTCAGCCGTTCCTCGAATTCGCCGCGATACTTGGCGCCGGCCACCATCGCGCCGAGGTCGAGCGCCATGACGCGCTTCGTCTTCAGCGCCTCCGGCACGTCGCCCTTGATGATGCGGAGCGCGAGACCCTCGACGATCGCGGTCTTGCCGACACCGGGCTCGCCGATCAGCACGGGGTTGTTCTTCGTGCGGCGGGCCAGGACCTGGATGGTGCGACGGATTTCCTCGTCACGCCCGATCACGGGGTCGAGCTTGCCCTCACGGGCCAGCGCCGTCAGATCGCGGGCGTATTTCTTCAGCGCCTCGAATTGCTGCTCGGCGTTCTGGCTATCGACAGTGCGGCCCTTGCGGAGTGCGGCGACCGCCGCCTCAAGGCGCTGCGCATCGGCGCCCGCGGCGCGCAACGCCCGGCCCGATGGCGCGTCGGAGACCGCCAGCGCCTGCAACAGCCGGTCCTGCGCCACGAATTCGTCGCCGGCCTTCTGCGCCAACTGCTGCGCGGCATCCAGCACGCGGACGATATCCGGTGTGAATTGCGGCTGCCCGGCGCCACCACCCGAAACCTTGGGCTGCTTGGCGAGCTCCGTCTCCACGGCCAACTTCGCGGCAGCGGGGTCGCCCCCCGCGCTGCGGATCAAGCCGGCGGCCGCGCCCTGCTCATCGTCGAGCAGTGCCTTCAGCAGGTGCTCGGCGGTAACGCGTTGATGATAATCCCGGATCGCGATGGTCTGCGCGGCCTGGAGGAAACCGCGCGCGCGGTCGGTGAATTTCTCGATGTCCATCCTCATGTCCCTCTCTTGAGCGGACGGGCGCCCCGGCCCCCGATTGGGCAGCCAGGGATTGCCTGTGGTCGAAATGTGGTATCGGGCGGGCGAGGGATTCAAGGGAAAGACGCATGCGCCTGGATCACATCACCCGTTACCCGATCAAGGGTCTGTCACCGGAGTTGATGGAGGTCATTGACCTCGCGGTGGGAGAGGGCGTTCCGCATGACCGCCGCTTCGCCTTCGCCCAGGGCGATAGCGGTTTCGATACGGCCGCGCCGGTGTGGATGAAGAAGCGCAACTTCGCCTGCCTCGCGGCGAACCCGAAGGTGGCGGCGCTCCGCACGGCCTATGACCCCGTGCGGCAGCGCCTGATGCTGGGCGATGGCCAGGCGGGGGTGGAGGCGGACCTTACCACCGCGGAAGGCCGCGCCGCCGCCGCGGCCTGGGTAACCGCCTTCATGGGCGAGGATGCCCGCGGCGCGCTGACGCTGGCGGAAGCGCCGGGCCATGCCTTCACGGATATTCCAGAGAAGGCCGTCTCGATCATCGGCCTCGCCTCCGTCGCGGCGCTGGAAGCGGAGATGGGCATGAAGCTGGATCCGCTGCGCTTCCGGGCGAATTTCCTGTTCACGGGCGCCGCGCCTTGGGCGGAGTTCGACTGGGTGGGGCGGGAGGTGATGCTGGGCGGCGCGCGCCTGCGAATCTTCAAGCGCATCCAGCGCTGCGCGGCGACGGAGGTGAACCCCGCCACCGCGATCAAGGACGCGCCCATCCCGCTCGCGCTCCGCAAGGCTTATGGCCATGCCGATATGGGCGTCTATGGCGAGGTGATCGAGGCCGGCCGCGTCACCGTGGGCGACCAGATCATTCCCCTGTAGCCCGACAAAAAACCCCGCCCCCTTGCAGGGGCGGGGTCTTCAGCCGTCCGACTGACGACGACTCAGCCGACGATCTCGCTGCCGGCGAAGAAGTAGGCAATCTCGATCGCCGCGTTCTCGGCACTGTCGGAGCCGTGCACGGAATTCGCCTCGATGCTCTCGGCGAACAGCTTGCGGATGGTGCCCTCGGCGGCGTTCGCCGGGTTGGTGGCGCCCATCAGCTCACGGTTCTTGGCCACGGCGCCCTCGCCTTCCAGCACCTGCACGACGACGGGGCCGGAGATCATGAAGCCGACCAGGTCCTGGAAGAAGCCGCGCTCCTTGTGCACGCCGTAGAAGCTCTCGGCCTGGGCGCGCGTCATCTGGATGCGCTTCTGGGCGACGACGCGCAGGCCGTTCTTCTCGAACACCGCATTGATGGCACCCGTCAGGTTGCGGCGGGTCGCGTCGGGCTTGATGATGGAGAAGGTGTGCTCGATGGCCATGGGGCGTGTTCCTGGTGTGCGGTGCAAAGTTGGGCGCCGGATAGGCGGGTCAGCCCGCCGGCGCAAGCCCCGGGGGGCGTGCCAACGGCGACGCCAAGCTTGACGGAATGCCCGCGCTGCCTTCCAAGCCCTTGCCATGACCGTCATCGCCATCCGCAGCCTGACCATCCGCTTCGGCGGCCGCACCCTTCTGGACAATGCCGACCTGGCGCTGGATGCGGGGCGCAAGATCGGCCTGGTCGGCCGCAACGGCGCCGGCAAATCCACGCTGCTCAAGGCCATCACCCGGGAATTGCAGCCGGATGGGGGCGAGATTCGCCTCGCCCAGCGGGCCAAGCTCGGCGTCGTCGCCCAGGAAGCACCGGGGGGGGAGACCACGCTGCTCGACAGCGTTCTGGAGGCGGATACCGAGCGGCATGCGCTGTTGCTCGCCGTGGAAGACCCCACCCAGGCGCATCGGGTGGCGGAAATTCACGAAAGACTCATCGATATCCGCGCCGACAGCGCCCCGGCGCGGGCCGCCATCATCCTCTCCGGCCTCGGCTTCGATGGCGCGGCGCAGGCACGGCCGCTGAATTCCTTCTCCGGTGGCTGGCGGATGCGCGTGGCCCTCGCCCGCGCCCTGTTCCCGGAACCGGACCTGCTGCTGCTGGATGAGCCGACCAACCACCTCGACCTCGAAGCCACCATGTGGCTGGAAGGCTGGCTGGCGAAATTCGCGGGGGCGGCGATCGTCGTCAGCCATGACCGCGGGCTGCTGGACCGGTCGGTCGATGGCATCGCCCATCTCGACCAGCAGAAGATCACCTTCTACCCCGGCAACTACGAGAATTTCGTGCGCGTCCGCACCGAACGCGCGGCACAGCAGGAATCCCAGCGCACCAAAATCGCCGCCCAGCGCGCCCATATGCAGGCCTTCGTGGACCGCTTCCGCGCCAAGGCCACCAAGGCCCGCCAGGCGCAATCCCGCCTCAAGGCCCTGGCGAAGCTGCCGGTGATCGATGCCGTGGTGGAGGATGCCGCCAGCAGCTTCGCCTTCCCGGAGCCGGAGGAGCTGGCCCCGCCGATCCTGGCCCTGGAACATGTCGAGGTCGGCTATGGCGGCCCGCCCATCCTGAAGGGTCTGGACCTGCGGGTGGACCAGGAGGACCGCATCGCCCTGCTCGGCGCCAACGGCAACGGCAAGTCCACCCTGGCAAAACTGCTGGCCGGGCGGCTTGGCCCGACGAAGGGCACGGTCAAGCGGTCCCCCAAGCTGCGGGTCGGCTTCTTCGCCCAGCACCAGTCGGAGGACCTGGACCATTCCGGCACGCCGCTGACGCATATGCAGGCGGCCCTGCCGCGCGCGACCATCCAGCAATGCCGCGCCCAGCTGGCCCGCTTCGGGCTGAATGCCGAACGCGCGGAAACCCGCATTTCGAGTTGCTCGGGCGGTGAGAAGGCCCGGCTGCTGCTGTCGCTCTGCACGCGGGACGCCCCGCAATTGCTGATCCTGGACGAACCGACGAACCACCTCGACATCGACGCGCGCGAAGCCCTGGTCCGCGCCTTGGCGGACTACAAGGGCGCCGTGCTGCTGATCAGCCACGATCCGCATCTCGTGGAACTGGTGGCGGACCGGTTGTGGCTGGTCGCCGATGGCAAGGTGACGAATTTCGAGGGCGATATCGAG
>CANJXD010000532.1 GCA_947478535.1 Acetobacteraceae bacterium | reverse complement strand
CTTCCGCGGCCTGGCGGAACAGGCGGGCGCTATCCTCGTCGGCCACGCGCCCGTGCGCGAGATACAGGGCAGTCACGGTAACTTCACCCTGCGCACCGCGAAAGGCGACCTGCAGGCCGACAAGGTCGTGATCACCACCAACGCCTATACCGGCAGCGCGGCGTGGGGAGTTTCCCCCTTCATCCGCAGGCGCGTCGTGCCCGTCACGGCCTACATCGCCGCGACCGAGGAGTTGCCGCAGGACCTGGCGGCGAAGCTGCTGCCGACCAACCGCATGGGCGCCGACACCAAGCGATCACTCTTCGCCTTTCGCCTTTCGCCCGATCGCCGACGTATCATCTTTGCCGGCCGCGCCAAGTTCCGTGACATCGACGAACGCGCGGCGACGCCGATCCTGCACGACTTCATGTGCAGGGTCTGGCCGGAGCTCCGGCCCTTTGCGATCATGCATTGCTGGAAGGGCCTGGTCTGCTTTACCTTCGACGACCTTCCCCATATCGGGGAGCAGGACGGCATCTATTACGCCGCCGGATGCCAGGGTACCGGCGTGGTGATGATGTCCTGGCTTGGACGGCAGTTGGCCGAGAAGATCATCAGCGGGTCGAAGGTGCAGTGCGGCCTCGATGGGCTGAGCTTCCCGACACGGCCGCTCTATGACGGACGCCCCTGGTTCCTCCCGGCTGTCGGCGCCTACTACAAGGCGCGCGACACCATAGACCGCTACCTCGCCTGACCGGAACGGCCCAACCGATGAACGCAGCTTCCCTCACCAATTCACGCATCGTCGCAGCTTACGTGGAACGCACGCCCCGCTCCGCCGCGGCCTATGCCACGGCCGTTCCGCTGCTGCCCGGCGGCGTCACGCATGACGTGCGCTGGATGAAGCCGCACCCGATCTATGTCGACCGCGCATGGGCCGGGCGGAAGCGGGACCTCGATGGGCATGACTACGTCGACTACCAGGGTGGCCATGGCGCGCTGATCCTGGGCCACGCGCACCCCGCGGTGACGGAGCGCGTGGTCGAGCAACTCGCGAAGGGCACGCATTACGGTGCCAACCACGAGTTGGAGACGCGCTGGGCCGCCCTGATCGGCGAGATGGTGCCGTCGGCCGGGCAGGTGCGCTTCACCGCATCCGGCACCGAAGCCACGATGATGGCCATGCGCCTGGCGCGCGCTGCCACCGGCCGGCCGAAGCTGTTGCGCTTTCTCGGCCATTTCCACGGCTGGCACGACCATGTCGCCTTCGGTGTCGTCAACCACTACGACGGCACGCCAACCCCCGGCGTGCTCCCGGAGGTCGCCGGGAACGTCCTGCTGGTGGAGCCGAACGACCTTGCCGGCCTGCGCGAGGCACTCGATGAGCATGGCCATGAAATTGCAGCCGCCATCATCGAGCCGACCGGGTCGAACTACGGCCAGGTGCCGGTCTCGCCCGAATTCGTTGTTGCCTTGCGGGCGGAGACGAAAGCCCGCGGCATCGTGCTGATCTTCGACGAGGTGGTGACCGGCTTCCGCGTCGCCCGCGGCGGTGCGCAGGAGGCGCTGGGCATCACGCCGGACCTGACAACGCTGGCGAAGATACTTGCCGGTGGGCTGCCGGGTGGCGCAGTGGCCGGCAGGCGCGACATCCTCGAACTTCTCGACCCCGACGCCACCGCGGCGCGCGGGGTGGAAAAGATCGGGCACCAGGGCACCTACAACGCGAACCCCGTCTCCGCCGCCGCCGGCGTTGCGACGCTCGAGATCCTGCGCGACACGGATGCGCTGGAACGCACCCACGCCTATGCCGCAAAATTGCGTGCGGGCGCGACCGCGGTGCTGGTGGATGAGGGCGTTCCCTGGGGCGCCTACGGCACCTATACCGGGCTGCACCTGTTCGTGAATCCCAACGGGCTGCCGATCGACCCCGCGCGCTTCGATCCGCTGGCAATCGGCTTCAAGGCGCTGAAAGTGCCGCGCGGCAACAGCGTGTCGGTCAAGCTGCGGCTGGCGCTGCGTGTCCACGGCGTCGATCTGTCCGCCTGGCCCGGCGGTCCCTGCTCCGCCGCGCATACCGAGGAGGATCTCGACCGCACGCTCCATGCCTTGCGAGCCGCGATACGGATGCTGCGCGAGGAGCGGGAGATCGCATGAACACGGCGGCCGTGCTGACCGCGGATTGGAAAGCGTCGCCTTTCTGGTGGGAGGAAGCGCCGCCGCAGCCTGCGGAGGAGCCCTTGCCGGCACGCGCCGATGTCGTGGTGATCGGCAGTGGCTATTGCGGGCTGGCGGCGGCACGCGTCCTGGCGCAGGGCGGTGCATCCGTGCTGGTCCTGGACGCCGGCGATCCTGGTTTCGGTGCGAGCACGCGCAACCACGGCCATGTCGGTGGCGCGGGAAAGCTGCCAAAGGCGCTCGCCGCGCGGGTCGGCTCCGATCGCGCGGCGATGATCAGTGCCGATGCCGTTCGCGCCGTCGCGTTCCTGCGGACTCTGATCCAGGACGAGGCGCTGGCGGTCGATTACGTGCAGCACGGCCGGTTCATCGGCGCACATAGCCGCCCAGCCTTCGCCATGCTCAAGGCACGGGCGGAGGCGTACCGCCGCGACCTCGGCCTAACGGTGGGCGTGGTGCCGGAGGCCGAGCAGCGCAGCGAGATTGGCAGCGACTTCTACTGCGGCGGCATTACCATCGCCGAGGCAGGCGCCCTGCACCCGGCCAAGCTGCACGCCGGCATGCGCCGCGTGGCGGAAAGTGCCGGTGCGCAGCTGCGCGGTCGCGCCATGGTGGAGCGGATCGAGCGGACCGGCTCTGGCTTCCGCCTGCATACCGCACGCGGCGTGGTCGCCGCGGACCGCGTGGTGGTGGCGACCAATGCCTATACCGGTGAGACGACGCCGTTCATTCGCCGCCGGGTCGTGCCGATCACCGCCTACATGATGACGACCGAGTCGATGGCCCCCGAGCTTGCCGCCACCACCATGGTGAAGAACCGCACCGGCGGGGACACCAAGCGCGCGCTCTACGCCTTTCGCCGTTCACCGGACGGGCTGCGCATCATCTTCGCCGGCCGCGCCAGGTTCCGGGACACACCGGAACAGGAGGCCGCGGTCATCCTGCACCGTTTCATGTGCGGCATCTGGCCGCAGCTGCGCGAGGTGCGCGTCTCGCATTGCTGGAAGGGCTTTGTCGGCTTCACCTTCGATGGACTGCCGCATATGGGTGAGCATGACGGGCTTCACTACGCCGCCGGCTGCCAGGGTGCCGGGGTGGCCACCATGACATGGCTCGGCCATCAGATCGGCCTGAAGTTGCTGGGCAAGCTGGATCGCCCGGTCGGGCTGGACGGGCTGCATTTCCCGACGCGCCCGACCTACACCGGCCGACCCTGGTTCCTGCCGATGGTCGGGGGTTACTACAAGACGCGCGATGCGATCGACCGTGCCATGTCGGGCAAGCCGCTGAGCTGAAGTCACTACGTCAGACACCGCCGCACGCGACGGCGAGAAATATCGGCCAGCCACATCAGCCCGACCGTCACCGTGACGAAGATGGTGGAGGCCGCGGCGATCAGGGGCGAGAGGTTGAACTCGATATCCTCGAACATCTTGCGCGTGACGGTCTTGTGCTCGACACCCGAGATGAAGAAGGAAACGACCGTCTCGTCAAACGAAGCAAGAAAGCCGAAGACGGCGCCCGCTGTCATGGCCGGCACGATGAGCGGCAACGTGACCTCCGCGAAGCAGCGCAGGCGGGAGGCGCCGAGGTTCAACGCCGCCATCTCCAGCGAAGGTGGCATGCGCTGCAAGGCGGCTGACACCACCAGCACCACATAGGGCACCGCCAGAGCACTGTGGATCAGCACGAAGCCGAGCTTCGTGCCGGTCAGCCCGAGCGGTGCGAACTGCGCATAGACGGCGATCGCAACGATAATGTGCGGCACGATCAGTGGCGCCAGCAACAATGCCTCCAGCATTGTCCGGCCCGGCATTCGTCCGCGCACCAGCGCGATGGCCGCCATGGTGCCGATGACCGCGGCGACCACGGTGGTGAGTGCCGCGATCTCCAGCGAGAACAGCGTCGCGTCCACCCATTCCGCGTCGTCCAGGAATGCCCGATACCAGCGCAGCGAAAATCCTTCCGGCGGAAAGCGCAGGAAGCTGGTGGAGCTGAAGGACATCGGGATGACGAG
>CANJXD010000531.1 GCA_947478535.1 Acetobacteraceae bacterium | reverse complement strand
GGGGGCGGATCGGCAACCACAAGAAGGGCATGGCGTACCTGTTCCTGGGTGCCATGGTCATCGCCGGCGCCTTCACGCTGCTGCCGGGGCGGATCATGGGGGCGGTGGTCTTCGGCTGGTGAATTTCGCCTGACAGTTGAATTGCGCCCCGGGATCGCTGCACTCTCTGGTCCCAACCGATGCGGGGACAGGATGGCCCGGAAGCCGCAATTCGCCGAGGCGAACGCCGATCTGCTCGGCCTGATCCCGGATGGCATCAGCTTCGCCGCCCCGCCGCCCGCGGTGGCTGAGGAAGACCCGCCGCCCGGCCATCTCGGCCACCGGGATCGGCTGCGCCAGAAGTTGCTGAAGGCCGGGCCGGATGCGCTGGCGGATTATGAATTGCTGGAGCTGCTGCTGTTCTTCGCCATCCTGCGGCGGGACACCAAGCCGATTTCCCGCGCCTTGGTCGCCCGCTTCGGCAGCTTTGCCAATGTGCTGGCAGCACCCCCGGAGGCGCTGCGGGAGGTGGATGGCGTGGGCGATGCCGCGATCGCCATCATCAAGGCAGCGCAGGCGGCGGGGCTGCGGCTGCTGCGGGCGGAGGTGAAGGACCAGCCCGTGCTGAACAACTGGGAACGCCTGATCGGCTACCTCACCGCCGTGCTGGCGCGGGAGCCGGTCGAGCAGTTTCGATTGTTGTTCCTCGACAGCAAGAACCGGCTGATCGCCGACGAGGCACAGGCCAAGGGCACGGTGAACCACACGCCGGTCTATCCGCGGGAGGTGGTGAAGCGGGCGCTGGATCTGCAGGCGACGGCGCTGATCCTGGTCCACAACCACCCCTCCGGCGACCCGACCCCCTCGCGCGCCGATATCGACATGACGCGGGAGGTGAAGGCCGCGGCGGCAGTGCTCGGGATTACCGTGCATGACCACCTGATCATCGGGAACGGCCGGCACCTGTCCTTCCGGCGGGAAGGGCTGCTGTAGGGTCCGTGACAGGGATACACTGCAACTCCAGTATGCCATGAAGGGGCGCGGTTTCGCGCTGGGATCGACAAAGGCCGGCCGGATGACGCGATGCCGGATGCTGCGGTCATTGGCGCGCTGGGCGCGTGCAGCGGCGATACCGGCGCTGGTTGTGCTGGCGGCGGCAGGTCAGGCAGTGGCGCAGCCGCGGCCGATTGTCGCGCCACCGCTGCGCCCCTCCCCGATGGAGACGCTGGCGCCGCAGCCCATCGCGGTGCCGAGCATTCCCCTCTCCATCACCAACCCCATCCCGCGCCCTCGCCCAACCCCCGCCAGGCCACCCCGCAAGGGGAGCCGGAGGTGCGGATCTTCCGGGATCGGTCGCGGGATGAGGCGGTGGGCCACCAGCTCATCACCCGCGCGCCGGGCCGCCAGGCGCTGCACGACGTGCCGACCTTCGCCGCCGCGGCGCCGGGCGAGACCTGGCATTGCTACGCCAGCGGCCATGGCCCGCGGCGGGAGCGGGATGAGCAGGGCGTGACCACGCTGCGCGGCGTCTTCCCGAACGCCCTGTCCTCCGGCGTCCTGCTGCGGGATCTGCCGGCGTTGCACGAAGGCCATGCCGAATGCCTGATCGCCGAGCATCGTCGCCCGACCCGCCAAGCCGTGCTCCAGCGGCGCTGAGAGGGACGGGCGCCGCAACACCCTTGCGGTGCGCGCCGCGCATCGCGCAGCATCGGGGCAACGACACCGCCGGAGTTGCCCCATCATGACCACCCGCCGCGCCATCCTGGTGACCACCACCGGGGCGCTTGCCTCCCCCGCACTGTTCTCCTCCGGCGCGCGGGCACAGGAAGCCTGGCCGTCCCGCCCCATCCGCTTTGTCGTGCCCTGGGCGCCTGGCGGTGCGACCTCCAACATCGCGCGAATCGTCGGCGATGCGATGACGCCGCATCTCGGCCAGCCGATGGTCTATGATCACCGCGCCGGCGCGGGTGGGGCGATCGGGACGGAGAATGTCGCGAAATCGCCGGCCGATGGCTATTCGATCCTGATCTCCGGTGCCGCCACCTTCTATCGCCCGCTGATCGAGCGCGATGTGCCCTTCAACCCGGACCGGGATTTCGGCTTTGTCGGCCCGATCGGCGTCGGCCCCTTCGCGCTGGTCGTGCGCGCCGGGCTGCCCGCCACGCTGCCGGGCTTCATCGCCCATGCGAAGGCGAATGCAGGGAAGCTGAACTACGCCTCCTCCGGCCAGGGATCGACCAGCCATCTGGCGGCGGAGGCCTTCAACGCCGCGGCCGGCATCCAGGCGACGCACGTGCCCTATCGCGGCGCGGCACAGGCGATGACGGACCTCGTCGCCGGCAGGCTCGACTATTTCTTCGATGCCTTCGCGACGGTGATCGAGAATGTGCGCGCCGCGCGCATCCAGGCGCTCGGCGTCACCACCGCCGGCCGCGCGGCCCAGGCGCCGGAGATCCCGACGCTCGCGGAAGCCGGGCTGCCTGGGTTCACCATGGCGCCGTGGTGGGGGATCATCGGCCCGGCCGGCATGCCCGGCCCTGCGGTGGCGCGGATGTCGGCCGCCCTGAAACTGGCACTGGAAACCCCGGCGGTAGTGGCGCAGCTGAACGACCAGGGCTGCGGGGCGATGTTCCTGGAGCCCGCGCCCTTCGCGGAATTCGTGCGGGGGGAAAACCGGAAATGGGTCGGCGCCATCGAGTCGGCTGGGCTCAAGCTATCCTGAACCCCGGGCAGACCCGCGTTTTCCGATAGACATGGGCGGGCCCGGCGCCCATGTATCGGGGATGGATTGGTCCCTCGTCTTCTCGCTGCTCGGCTTTCTCGCGGCCTGCTTCGCCGCGGCGATCACGGGTGCGCTGTTCAAGCCGGGGGAGTGGTACGACAAGCTCGACCGCCCGCCCTGGCTGCCGCCGGACTGGCTGTTCCCCGTCGCCTGGAGCGCGCTCTATTTGATGATCGCGACGGCGGGCTGGCTCGTCTGGCGCGCCGATGGGCTGGGCGTGCCCCTGGCCTTCTGGGTCGCGCAACTCGCGCTGAATGCCTGGTGGTCGATCCTGTTCTTCGGCATCCGGCGGCTCGGCATCGCGCTGGTGGATGCGATGGGGATGTGGGCCGCGATCCTGGGCTGCGTGCTGACCTTCTGGCCGGTGAGCCCCACCGCCTCCCTGCTCATGGTGCCCTATCTCGCCTGGGTCACCTTCGCCTGCGTGCTCAACTACTCGATGTGGCGCCGCAATCCGGGGCCGCATCCCATCATCACGCTGGCGGAACTCAAGGCGCCGCCGCGGCGCTACCGGGTGGCACAGTAGCGGCGCCTCCGGGATTGGCGGCGCCCGGGGTCAGCTCAGGAACTTGGTCAACGACAGGCCGCTGAGCATGGACAGGCAGCGGTAGCTGGCTTCCAGCTGCGTCTGCATCGCCTGCGCCCGGGTGATCGCCTCGGCGATATCCACATCCTCGACCGTCGCCAATTGCTGCTCGATCTGGTTGGCGACCTCGTCATGGCGAAGACGCGTCTGCATCAGGCGCTGTTCTGCCGTGCCGAGCGAGGCGGCTTCCTGGCCGACACCGGACAGCGCCGCCTTCAACGCGCCGACCGCCCCCTTCACGACCTGGCCATAGGCCTCCGTATTCTTCGCCTGGTCGGCGTCGAGATTGGCCAGCACGGACAGCCCATAGAGCAGGTCCCGCGCCCAGGACCCGGTGCTGTCAGGCGCCGTAGAGGCGCCGGTGCCGGCATTGCGGTTGGCGTAGAGGCCGATCTCCACCACCACCCCCTGTTCCACCGGCACGGCGCGGCGGGGGTCCGTGACCTCGCCCCGCGCGGCGGCATTGGCATAGGCGGAGAACGGGGAGACAGCGTCATCATTGCTGGCGCCGAGGCTGCGCAGCTGGGCGCGCGTGGCGGCGCCGTCGCCGGGGCCCATGCCCTTCAGGGCATCGCGGATGCGCTGGTGAAGGCCGCTCTGCTCGATATTGCCGGGCACCGGCGTGTCATCCAGCTTGGCGCCGCCAAACAGCGCCTCACCCTCATAGCTCTCGTTCAGCAGACCGGCCATTTCCTTGAGCGCGGTCCGCGCCGCGACGGCGATCGGGGCCGGGTCCTCATAGAACACGCCAAGCAGGCCATTGGCGCTGCTCGCCATGTCGGTGGCGATCTGCGTCATCCGCTTCAGCGCGGATTGCGCGACGGAGGCGCGGG
>CANJXD010000530.1 GCA_947478535.1 Acetobacteraceae bacterium | reverse complement strand
GCCGGCCGCCTGCGGATGACGCCGGATACGGTGGATGACCCGCATGTCGAACGTCTGCTGGAAGGCGTCGCCTTCCTCGCCGCCCGCGTGCAGCACCGGCTGGATGACGAACTGCCGGAACTGACCGACGCGCTGCTCGAATTGCTGAGCCCGCATCTGCTGGCGCCGGTGCCATCGCTGACCACCATCAGGCTGCTGCCGAAACCGGAAGCCACCGGCGCCTCCCGCGTCCGACGCGGCACGCCGGTGGAAACAGAAGCGGTGCGTGGCGAGAAGCTGACCTACCAGACCTGCCACGACACCGTGCTGTGGCCCATCGCCATCGAGGCCGCGAAGCTCGCCGGCCTGCCGCTGCCCGCCCCCGCCAACCCGCAGGCAGCGGGCGCCGTGGCCGTGCTGCGGCTGACGCTGGCCACCACCATCCCCGACCTGCCGATCGCGGAGACCGGGCTCGACCGGCTGCGGCTGCATCTGCGCGGCACCATCCCGGCGCCGATGCAACTGCTCGAACTGCTCTGCACCTCCACCGTCGGCATCGCTCTCGCCGATGGGCCCGGCGACCCCCGCCCCACCCTGCTGCCGCGCGAGGCGCTGCGCCAGGTGGGGTTCGAGCCGGAGGAAGCCGCCCTGCCCTGGCCGGCGCGGGCCTTTACCGGCCACCGCCTGCTGACCGAATACTTCGCCTTCCCCGACAAGTTCCTCTACATCGAGATCGAGGGGCTGGAGGCGCGCGCCATGGTGCAGCGCAGCGGCAAGATGGAGATCTTCATCTACCTCTCCCGCGCCGTGCCCGATCTGGAACGCAGCGTCACCGCCGAGAATTTCGCCCTCGGCTGCACCCCGGCGGTGAACCTTTTCCGCCAGCCCTGCGAGCCGATCTCGCTGGACGGCACGCAATCCGACTGGCTGGTCATCCCCGATGCCCGCCGGCCCGCGGCGCTCGAGGTCTATGCGGTGGAGACGGTGCGGCTCAGCCGGCCGGAGGACCCGCGCCCGCAACGCGTGCCCGCCTTCCACCGCCTGCGCCACCAGGACGGCAATGAGCAGATCGCGGCGGGGATGAGCTGGATCGCCGCCCGGCGCCCGGCGCCAGGCGTGCTCGGCGGCAGCGAAACCCGGCTGATGCTGCGCGACCCGCATTTCGACCCGGCCCTGCCGGCGGATGGCGTGCTGGGCGTCGATGCCCTGTGCTGCAATCGGGACCTGCCGTCCCTGCTGCCCTTCGGCGGCGGCCAGCCTCGGCTCCGTGTCACGGACCCGACAGCGCCAGTCTCCAGCGCCGAATGCCTGTCCCCGCCGACGCCGACCTTGCGCCCGCAATTGCGCGAACGCAGCGGCTGGCGCCTCGTCTCCCACCTCGCGCTCAACCACCTCGGCGTTACCGGCGGCGCGGAAGCGGCGCTGGCGTTGAAGGAGATGCTGCGCCTGCATGACCTGCGGGATACCGCGGAGACGCGCCTCGCCCTCGAAGGGCTTTCGGCGGTCACCGCCAAGCCCGGCATCGCCCGCCTGCCCGGCGTGCGGCCGGGCAGCTTCGCGCGCGGCCTCGATGTGACGCTCAGCTTCGAGCCGCAGGCCTGGACCGCGGGCGGGCTGTTCGTGCTGGCCGCGGTACTGGAACGCTTCCTCGCCTTGCAGGTCTCGGTGAACGGCTTCGTCCGCACCACCGCCAGCTTGCGCGGCCGCAGCGGCACCGTCGCCGCCTGGCCGCCCCGCAGCGGCACGCGGGTCCTGCTGTGACGGCGGAGGCGCCATCCGAGGCAACTCCCGCGGCGCCCCCCCCGGAGCCCCGCGCGGCCCCACCGCGCGCTGCAACGCCGTTGGAGCGCCTGCAGCGAGAGCCTACGCGCTTCAGCCTCGACCAGGCTGCCGCCATCGTGGCGCCGGGGCGCGACCCCACGGAGATCGCCTTCCGCACCCAGCCCCGCCTCGGCGCACCGGGCGGGGAGGTCACCGCCGTCCGGGTGGAGGCGCGGGAGATCGTGTCCCCCACCTTCGGCCTGATCGGGCCCGGCGGCACCCTGCCCCGCCACTATACGGCGCTGGTGGGGGCGGAGGCGCGCCGGCGCTCGACTGGCCTGCACCAGTTTCTGGACCTGCTCGCCCGCCGCTTTACCGGGCTTTTCGTCAAGGCCGGCGCGAAATACCGGCCCAGCCGCAACCCTGTCCCGGCGGAGCGCGTGCTGGCCGCGGTGGCCGGGCTTGGCACGCCACGCCTGGCCGAAAGGCTGGCGACCCCGCTGCCGGCGCTGCTGTATCACGCAGGCGCCCTCGCCTCCCGCACCCGCAGCGCCGAAAGGCTGCGCGGCCTGCTCTCCGAGGAAAGCGGCACGCCGGTCGAGATCGTCGAATTCGCCGGCGGCTGGATCCGGCTGCCCACCAGCGAGCAATCCCGCCTGTCCAGCCGCCCTCCGGGGGGGGGTATCGGTGGGGCGGGGGGCGGTGGCGGGCGGCTCGGCGTCGATGTCGCGGTCGGCGCGCAGGTCTGGGACCCCTCCGCCCGCTTCCTGCTCCGCCTCGGTCCGCTGACGCTGCGGGAATTCGAGGCGCTGCTGCCTGGCTCTCCCCTGCATGGGCGGCTCGTGGAACTCACGCGGCTGCATGTCGGGCTGGAACAGGATTTCGCCTTCAACCCGCTCCTCGCCGCCGCGGCGGTGCCCCCGCTGCGGCTTGGCGGCGGCAGGGCGGAATCGGCTGCTGTTGCCGGTTCCGGGGGTGGCGCCCGGCTGGGCTGGACCAGTTGGCTGACCACCCCACGCCCACGCCGCGCCGATGCAGGGGACGCGATGCTGAGCCCCCTCACTCCGAGCCCTGGCCCCACCACGGCCCACCCATGACCCCGCATTCCAAGGGATTTGCCGCATGAGCACCTCCGCCGGCTGGAGCCGCGGCTATCCCGTCACCGAGCCCTATCCCGCTGCCTGGCATGGCTTCCAATCCCCGGCCCATCTGCACGCCGTCTGCGCCGTGATGGGGGTCGCCTGGGAGGTCGGGCCGGAGACGCCGCTGAGCATCGCCGAGCTCGGCTGCGGCAGCGGCTACACCGCCAATGTGCTGGCCGCCGGCAATCCGCGCTGCCAGATCCTCGGCCTCGACTACAACCCCGCCCATATCGCCGAGGCGCGGTCCATGGCCGCGGAGGCCGGGCTGACCAATGCCCGCTTCGAGGATACCGACCTCGCCGACCTCGATGGCGCAGCGCTCGACGCCCTGCCCGAGTTCGATGTGGTGACGCTGCACGGCGTCTGGTCCTGGGTCGATGACCGGGTGCGGGAGGGCATCCTGCGGCTGCTGCGGCGCAAGCTGAAGGCGGGCGGCATCGTCCTGATTACCTACAATGCCTTGCCGGGTGCGGCGACAGCGCTCGGTCTGTCCCGCCTCGTCCGCCGAGCCCTGCAGGGCGGCGGCACGCTGGAGGAGCGTATCGCCGGCGCCCGCGCCCTGGTCGAGAAGCTGGTGGCTTCCGAGGCGCGGCACCTGCTGCCTTCCACCTGGCGGTCGCTGCTGCTGGGGGAAATGGGCGCCGCCCGTCAGGGCTACCTGCTGCATGAGTTCCTGACCGACCATTGGCGCCCGACCTTCTTCGCCGATGTCGCGGAGTCCATGGCCGGCGCGCGCTGCGAGTATGTCGGCAGCGCCACCCTGGATGAGAATTTCCCCACCATGGCGCTCGACGCCGCCCAGCAGGCGTTGTGGGAGGCCGAGCCCGATCCCGCTGCGCGAGAGCTGATCAAGGATTTCTGCGTCCCCCGCGCCTTCCGCCGCGATGTCTTCGTGCGCGGCCTGCGCCGCGTGAGCCGGGACGAGGCGACCAATGCCATCATCCTCGCTTCCGCGACCCATGAGCCAAGTGAGCGCAAGCTGGTCGCCCAGGCCGGGGAGGCCACGCTGCCGCCGGCGATCATCGGCCCGATGCGGGCCGCGTTGGCCGAACGCCCACACAGCATCGCGGAATTGCGCGCCCTGCCGGGTTGCGGGGCCCCGTCGGCGCCGGAGGTCCTGGCCATGCTGGTCAGCAGCCGCACCGCCGTGCCGCTTTGGCGCAGGCCGGGCGAAGGCGCGGATTGGGAGGCGGCGCTGGACACGGCGCGGCGCTTCAATGCCGTGACGATGCGTCGCCTCGCCCCGCATGGCTATGCGCCCGCCGGCAGCGCGGCGCTCGCCCTGACCACCCCGGCAATGGCCG
>CANJXD010000529.1 GCA_947478535.1 Acetobacteraceae bacterium | reverse complement strand
CTTTCGGCCCGCACCGTCACCCCCGGCATGGCGGCGACCGCCGGATCCAGCGGCGCCTTGTCCACCGCCGTGACCTCTGCGCCGAGCTTCGCCAGCACCCAGGTCCAGCCGCCGGGGCAGGCGCCGAGGTCGAGGCATCGATCGCCGGGGCCAGGCATGCGGCCGATCCGCGTCAGCGCCTCCCATAATTTGAGATAGGCGCGGGAGGGCGGGCCTTCGCGGTCCTCGATGAAGACCGGCTCGCCATTCACGAAGGGGCTGGTCTTGGTGGGGGAGGCGAGCATGCGATCCGCCGCCAGCAGGGTCCAGGCGCCGAGATGCCCGGCCGGCGCCGGTTCCGGGAAGACCAGGGGGCGCGCCTTCACCGGGGGCAGCCGTTCCGTGATCAAGGCGCTGCGGCGGTGGTGGGTGACGGCGTAGCAGGCCCAGTTGCGCTGGATGGCGCGGAGCGCGTCGGCCCCGGCCTTGACCGAGGGAACGGCGATCTCGGCGGGCGCGTTCCAGCGTTCCAGCGCCCAGGCGGCCGGGCCGGGGGCATCCGGCGATAGCGCGAGGCGGCCGTGCCATGCCGTGATGCGGCGCCCGGCACGGCGCAGTTCTTCGGTCAGTTCGGCCTCGAAGCCCTCGGCGGCGAGGTAGGCGCTGGCGATAGTCACGGGGTGCTGCGTCACCGTTCGGGTGCGAGGGCCGCGCCGGCGGCGAGCAGGCCCCAGCCCACCAGCAGCGCCATGCCCCCGAGCGGGACGACCATGCCGAGGGAGATGCCGGTCAGTACGCGGAGGTAGATGCCGCCGCTGAACAACAGCGTGCCGAACGCGAAGCAGGCGGCAGCGAGCGGCACGATTGGCCCGCGCCGGCGTTCCACGAGCATCCCGGCGATGAGCAAGGCGAGGGCGTGCCAGGCCTGGAGTGAGGCGCCCGTCATCGCCGTGCCGGCAACCTCCGGCGGCAGGCCATGCGAGGCGTAGGCCGCCATCGCCACCGCGATCAGTCCCGAAAGGGCGCCGATGACCATCCAGATGCGTGCCATCCCGGGGGCTTACCCCGCCACCAGGGGGGCATCAACTGGGGGCATCAGCTGGCGGGATGCTCAGAAGCTGCCGCGCCAGCCGAGCAGGAACAGCCCGGCATCGACATCGGAACGCCCGCCGCTGGCATCGCCCGCGCGGGTGCGGGACCAGCCGAGATCGGCGGTGAAGCCCAAGGCGAGCTCGCGCCCGACCGAGGCCTCGATGTAGCTGGCGCGGGGGATGGTGTTGGCGCTGCGGTCGCGGGTTTCGGTCTGCCAGCCGAGCGTGGCGCGCCAGGGGCCCCAGGCCGTCTGCGCGGCCAGCGTCGTCACAGTGCGGGTCGCGGCGATGGCGGCGGGGGTGCCGGCGACATCCTCGGTCGGGCGGCCGCCGGCGTTGCGCAGGCGCACGGCTTCGCCGTGCAGCGTCGTCGCCAGGCCCTCGGACCATTCGACGCGCCAGCTTGCCCCGGCGGCATAGCCCCATTCGCGGGCCGTGCCGTCCACCCCCTCGCCGCGTGACAGCAGGGCGAGGTGGTAGCTGAAGCCGGGGAGGGCGGCGATGTTCTCGCCGTTCAGGGCAAGCGCCGCATTGTCGAGCGTGCCGGTATTGCCGGGGCCGCCCATGGCGCGGGTGGTGCGGCTGAAGCGAGTCGCGTCATCGCGCCCGAAGCGCTTGCGGGTGATCAGGGTGGAGGACATCGCCGTGGTGTCGAGCGTGAAGGCGGCGAGGGAGAGGCTGTGTTCGCCCCAGCCCTCGGCATCGTCCAGCAGGCCGAGGGTCGCCATGCCGCCGAGGCTGTCCGCGATTTCATAGACCGAGGCGTTGTCCGTCAGGCGGATGCCGGGCAGGGTCGTGTAGCCCCGGCCGAAGGGGGCGGTGAAGCGGCCGACGCGCAGGCTGAGCCATTCCTGTGCCTGCCAATCGGCAATGGCGGTGGAGAGGAAGGCGCCCTGGTCCTGGAAGGCGCGGTCTTGGCCATTGGTGGGGCCGCCCGCGAGGGGTTCGAACTTCACCGCGGCCTGCAGGGAGAAGATCTCCGCCAGGTGCAGCGTGCTGGCGATTTCTGTCTTGGTGTAGAGGTTGCGGAAGCGCTGCGTGCGGTCCGGAGCCCGGTAGGCGGAGGTGCCGAACAGGTTCGCCGTCACTTCCGTCTCGAGATGCGGCGTGAAGACCCCCGCTGGCCCCCCTGCTGGCGCTGTCCCTTGGGCCGAGGCGGCGCCCGCCATTGGCATCGCCGTCAGCGCGATCTGCGCCGGCATCGCACGAGTTATCGAAGTCCCATCCCTCGTCAGCCGCCCGACCATCCTGCCCGACCATACTGGGCGAGACGGCCTTGTCGGTGAAAGATGCGAATGAAGTCTTGTCAGCGGCCTGTCAAAAGCCCTTCCAGCCCAGGCGGACGAGAACGGCATGGGCGGTGCCGAGCCCGCCCTGTTCGCGGGCATAGCGGGCGAATTGGTAGCCGATGTCGATGCTGGTGTTACCGGGCAGGTCGGTGCCGAGGGAGGCCTCGATGTAGTTCTCGGTCGGCAGCGTCTCCACCGAGCGCTTCCGCTCATCCCGCTGCCAGGCGAGGGTGCCGCGCCAGCCGTCGACGCGGTGCTGCACGCCGAGGGTGGTGAAGCTGCGGCGTTCCCGGACTGTGGTGTCGAGCATCGTCTCCACCGCGTCGCCCGTATCGGGATCGAGGCCGAGCAGGGTGATTTCCGTGCGTGGTCGGGCCGCGGCGTTGCGCAGCTGGATGCCTTCCGCGAAGAACAGGGTGCGGTTGTCCCGCGCCCATTGGTGTTCGTAGCGCATGGCGGCGGCATAGCCCCATTCGCGGGCGGTGCCGTCGATGCCCGGCGCGCGGCTTAGCAGGCCGAGATGGTAGGAAAAGCCCGGCAGCGCGTCGATCCGGTCGCCATCCAGGGCGAGGGCGTAGTTGTCCCCCTGCCCGGTATTGGCGGGGCCGCCCTGGGCACGGGTGTTGCGGCTGAACCGCTCATACCGCTCATCGCAACAGGCGTGTCGGGTGGCCCAGGTGGAGGAGAGCAGGCTGCGATCGAGGGTGAAGACGGCGGCGGAGAGGTCATGCTCCCCGAAGCTGGGATCGCTGACGATGGTGCGGGTGGCGCTGGCGCCGAGGCTGTCGCGGATTGCCGAGACCTCATGCGCGCGGACGCGGGTGAGAATGCCGGGGAAGTCATGGTGGCCGCGGCCGAAGGGGGCGACGAAGCGGCCGGCCTGGAGGATGGTGTCCTCATCCGGGCGCCATTCGGCGGTGAGTTGCTCGAAGAAGGCGGATTGGCGGCGGAAGCCGGTAAGGCCCCCGCTGGAGGCTGCCCCGCCGGGGGTGCCGCCGGTTGAATCCCCCTCGCCGATCGGCTCGAAGGCGATGACGGATTGCAGAGAGAATCCGGGGACGAGGTGCAGGCCGGTCGCGACTTCCCCGAACAGATAGGCGCTGGTGCCGCGCCGTGCGCGATCCGGCGCGCTGGTGGTGGTGACGGAGAAAAGTCCGAGATCGACCTCCGTGTTCATGTGTGGGCGGAAGGTGCCGGCGGGCGTGGCATCCTGCGCCATGGCAGTGAGCGGCAGCGTGGCGAGCAGGATGGCGGGGAGGTGGCTTCTCAAGCGAGGTTCCCCCGCATGGCGGTGACGAGCAGGCCGACATTGTGGCGGAACATCGCCTCGTAGCTGCCGGCGGGGCCGGAGGGCTCGCTGAGGGCATCGGCGTAGAGCCGGCCGCGCACGGTGACGCCGGCTTCGCGGGACAGGCGTTCGAGCGTCGCGGGGTTGCCCATATTCTCCATGAAGACGGCGGTGATGCCCTCGGCACGGATCTGGCGGATCAGCCTGGCCACCTCGGCGGCGCTGGGCTCGGCCTCGGTCGAGATGCCCTGCGGCGCGAGGAAGGTCACGCCATAGGCGGCGCCGAAATAGCCGAAGGCGTCATGGCTGGTGACGACGCGGCGGCGGGCTTCGGGCACGGTGGCGATTTCGGCCCGCACCCAGGCATCGAGCGCTTCGAGGCGGGTGATGGTCGCGGTGGCGGCGGCTTCGGTGGCGGCGGCCTGGGCGGGCAGGGCGCTGGCGAGAGCGGCGGCGATGGTGCGGCAATACGCGATGCCGTGGCGCAGGTCCTGCCAGGCGTGGGGGTCCGGCACTTCGCGCGGGCCAACGGAATGCGCCTGGCG
>CANJXD010000528.1 GCA_947478535.1 Acetobacteraceae bacterium | reverse complement strand
CGCCGGGGCGGTGACGGGCGCGGTGACGCAACCGCGTGACCTCGATCTCGGCCGGCCGATCTGGAACAATCCGAACACTCGGGTCCCCGGTGGTGCGCGCGGTTCGGCGCAATCGTCGGCGACGCGGGATGCCCAGCGGGCACTGTCGTCCCGTGGCTTCTCCACCGGGCCGGCCGATGGCGTCTGGGGCCCGCGCTCGCAGGAAGCGGCCATGGCCTTCCAGCGCGCCAACGGCATCGCGCCGACCGGCCAGCCGGACGCCGCCACGATGGCTGCCCTCGCCCCGCGCGGCACCATGCCGCCGATGGCAGCAGCCCCGATGATGGGCACGGCACCGACGCCGATGATGGGCGCGGCACCGACGCCGATGATGGGCACGGCACCGATGCCGATGATGGGCACGGCACCGATGCCGATGATGGGCGCGGCACCTGTCCCGGCGACATCGCCGGCCCGCATCGCGGCGCCGCAGACGCCGCCATTCTCCGGCAACAACACCGAAGGTGGTGGCGGCGATGCCACGCTGCCGCGCGGCACGACGGGCACTTCCGGCAACCGCTGAGCGTGGCGGGCGCGGGGGAGACACCTTCCCCCGCGCCGCTTCCTCCTATGCCGAACCCTGAACTTTCAGGTGCCAAACATCGTGTTGGGCAGGAAGGTCACGATGGAAGGGAACATCGTGACCAGAGCGACGGCAACGAGCATCAGGAAGAAGAAGGGCAGCGTGTTGCGGGCCACCGTCATCATGTCCTTCCCCGTTAATCCTTGCAGCACGAACAGATTGAACCCCACCGGCGGCGTGATCTGCGCGAGTTCCACCACCAGCACGATGAATATGCCGAACCAGATGAGGTCGAACCCCGTCGTGGCGATGATCGGCAGCACGACGGAGGCCGTCAGCACGATCATGCTGATCCCGTCGATGAAGCAGCCGAGGATCAGGTAGATCACGGTCAGCACTACAATGATCATGAAGGGGCTGAAGCCCTGCGCGCCGACCCAGTCGGCCATCGCGGCGGGAATGCCAGAATAGGCCATCGCCTTGGTCAGAAAGGCGGCCCCTGCGAGGATCAGGTTGATCATGCAGGAAAGCCTGACCGCCCCCATCAGGCTGCCGGTGAAGGAGCCCCAGTTGAGCGTGCCGCCCCAGGCCGAGAGGATGAGCGCGCCGACCACGCCGAAGACCGCCGCTTCCGTCGCCGTCGCCCAGCCGAAATAGATGCTGCCCATGACGAAGCCGATCAGCAGCACCACCGGGAACAACTGCCCGCTCGCCTTCAATTTGTCCCGCAGCGCCATCGGCGGATCGGCCGGCGGCGTCAGATGCGGGTTCATGATCGACCACACCGCAATGTAGCCGCTGAACAGCACCATCAGCATGATGCCCGGCACAATGCCGGCGATGAACAGGCGAACGATTGAGACTTCGGCCGCCACGCCATAGACGATCATGACGATGGACGGCGGGATCAGCAGGCCAAGCGTGCCGGCACCGGCCAGCGAGCCGATCGCCATAGGCCCGTGATAGCCGCGCGCCATCAGCGCGGGCAGCGCCATCTTGCCGATGGTCGCTGCCGTGGCGGCCGAACTGCCGGACACGGCGGCGAAGATGCCGCAGCCGATCACGTTCACATGCATCAACCGGCCCGGCAGGCGCTGCACCCAGGGGGCGAGCCCCTTGAACATGTCCTCAGACAGTTTGGTCCGGAACAGGATCTCCCCCATCCAGATGAACAGCGGCAGGGCAGCCAGCGTCCAGGAGGCAAGCGCCGCCCAGACGGCGCTGCCCAGCACCTTCTCCGGCGGGAAGGGCGACATGCCGGGCATCAGCATCGGCAGGGCGACGATGCCGACCAGCCCTGTGGCCAGCAGGCCAAGGCCAATCCAGATGCCGAGGCCGAGCAGGAGGAAGAGGCAGCCGAGCAGCAGGAGCCCGGCTTCGGTCTGCGCGAGTTCCATCAGAGTTCCTCCCCCGCGCGGGACAGGGCGGATTGTTCAGCCGCCTGGCGATAGGACGGGACGCCGCCCGTGAGGTGTACGACCAGGTCATCGAGCAGCGCCAGCGTCATCAGCGCGCAGCCGGCCGCGCAGGCACCCTGCGGAATCCATAGCACCCAGGGCACCGTGCCCTGGGCTACATCCTCGAATTGCCAGCTGTCATAGGCAAGGTCGCCGACCGAATAGGCAAGGAAACCGCACAGCAGCGTGGTGGCGGACAGTGCGAAGGCCTCCATCACGAAGCGGGGCGAACCCTTCAGGTGCCCGATGATCAGATCGACGCGGATATGCGCGCCATGCCGGAAGGCGTAGGCCAGCGGCAATAGCGCGGAGCCGGCAACTGCGAAGGCCGTGAGGTCATCGGCGCCATTAAGGCCGATGCCGAATTGCCGGCCGATGACCTGAAGGGCGATGATGCCGGCGATCGACGCCATGGCGACGCCGCCGGCGACGCCGCCAGCGAGGTAGAGAAGGTCCAGCCCCCGGCGCAACGCCGGCATCTCAGCGAGTCACCAAGATGGCACACGCCATCGGTCGCACGGCATCGCTGCCGTGGCGGGAATCGGTCATTGATGAAGCCCCCGGGATGATCGTCCTGCGAAGCAGCGATCATCGGAGCGCCGACGCAAGGACGCAACCCCAGAGGCGGGTTACGGCTGCTTCAGGGAAGCCCTGGCGCCGGAGTCGGCATAGGCGGCGAGCAGGCGGCGCCCTTCCTCCCCGGCGCGCAATTCCCATTCCGCCAGCATGCGTGCGCCCACCTGCTCCATCGCCGCGGCCAGCGCGGGGGAGGCTTCCATCACCTGCATGCCGTGGGATTGCAGCAGCGTCTCCGCTTCCACCTGCGCCGTCTCCGCCATGCCCCAGGCGCGATGGCCGGCGGCCTCGGCGGCTGCGAGCAGCGCATCCCGCTGGGAGGCGCGCAGTTGGTCGAAGGCGCGCCGATTGACGAAGACGGCGTTCTTGCTGGTGGCGAGGCGGGTGTGGATGAAGAAGCGCCCCTGGTCCCAGGCGGCATTGTCGGCGGCGACAACGGCGGTGGTGAGTTGGGCGCCGAAATCGCCGGCGGCTTGGCGCTGGCGGACCTCCATCGCGTCCACGACGGAGGATCGCGCGCCAAGCAGCGTGGCGAAGCGGGTGGACATCGGGCCGAAGCTGCGGACGCTCATGCCGCGCAGCGCCGCCGGACCCTCCAGCCGGTCATTCGCGACGATGCCGAGATGCGCCCATGGCGCGAGGTAGAGCAGGCGCAGTCCCTGCCGGGTGAAGCGGGCCTCGATCAGCGGCTCCTGCAAGGCCAGCATGCGGCGGGCATCATTCTCGTTCCGCACCAGGCCGGGGATGCCATCGGCATCGAAGATCGGATCGTAATTGCCGTAGGCCGCCAGCAGGATATCGCCAAGCTGGACCACGTTTTCCTGCACCGCGCGGAAGATCTTGCGCTGCGGAAATAGGGTGCCGGCGGCGTGCAGGTCGATGGCGAGAGCGTCACCGGTCGCCTCCGCCACCTCAGCGATCATGATGCGAAGGTTGCGGGTGTGATAGTTCGACTCGGCGAAACCGCAGGCGGCGCGCCATGGCGCGCCCTGCGCGGCACCGGGGAGTGTCAGCGCGAGTGCGCCGAGCCCGCCCAGCACCAGACGTCTGCCCACCGGCATCGGACCACCCCCGTTCGGACAACTCCTGGCGCGATCAACGCGCCAGGAGTGCGCGGGTTGCTCAGGCGCGGTAGGCCTCGATCAGCTTCTTGCCGTCTTCGCCAGCCCGCTCGACCCACTCATTCGTCATCTGCGTGCTGACGCGGCGCAGCCCATCGAGGAATTCCCCGGTCGGCGGCACGATCTGCATGCCGCGCTGGCCGAGGGTTGCTTCCGTCGAGCGGGCGGCCTCGGCGGCCAGCTCATAGCCACGGACCTCAGCGCGGGCGGCGGCGGTGCGGATATCCTGCTGCAGCGTCGGCGGCAGGGCTTCCATCGCGCGGCGGGACACCATCACGGCATTCTTCGTCATGGAGAAGCCGAGCGGCGTGAAGACGCGGGCATAGTCCCAGGCCGAGGTGTCGACGCCGGTCTGCGCGGAGGTGATCTGCGCCTGCACGACGCCGGTGGCGAAGGCCTGGGCGAGTTCGGCCGCCTGCACCAGCGTGGGCTGGGCGCCGACGATGGCGGCGAAGCGGTTGGTCGCCGGGCTGAAGGTGCG
>CANJXD010000527.1 GCA_947478535.1 Acetobacteraceae bacterium | reverse complement strand
GAAGCGGTGAATTTCCGGCGGGATCGACGCAGGATGGACGAAGTGAGACCAATCGGCGCAATAATCTGCGAAGAATCGGCAGGATCAACCGCGATGGACGAAATCGACCGCGCCATCATCCGCACGCTCCGCCAGGATGGCCGGATGCCGAATGCGAAGCTGGCGGAGGCCGTGGGGCTTTCACCCTCCGCCTGCCTGCGCCGGCTGCGCATGCTGGAACGCGACGGCACGATCCGCGGCTACACCGTGTTGGTCGAGGAAGCGCCGTTGGTGGGCGCTGTCGTCGTCATCGTGCAGATCACGCTGGAACGGCAGACGGATGACCACCTCAAGCGTTTCGAGGACGCCGTGCGCCGCTGCCCTGAAGTGCGGGAATGCTACCTGATGACGGGCATCGCGGATTACCTGCTGCGCGTCGAGGCGCGTGACGCCGCGGATTACGAACGCATCCACAAGGAGGCGCTGTCCCGTATGCCGGGGGTGGCGCGAATCCAGTCCAGCTTCGCCATCCGGACAGTGATCCGCGGCTGAGGACAGGTCATCACGTCATCATCATCCTGAATGACGATTATCGTCCTGATGCGTTGGTGTGATGACGGGAAAGCGCCCACCTCCCCCGTCAAGGCCGCGACGCATTCCCGTCGCCCCCGTTTTCAGGATGTCCTGCATGAGCTCCGCATCGTCTCTCTTCGCCCCCTATGCGCTGGGCGATATCAAGCTTGCCAACCGCATCATCATGGCGCCGATGACGCGCAGCCGCGCGCCGGGCGGTGTGCCGAATGCGCTGATGGCGGAATACTACGGCCAGCGCGCCTCGGCCGGGCTGATCATCACGGAGGGCGTTGCGCCGTCCGCCATCGGACTTGGCTACATGGCCATCCCCGGCCTGTTCAGCGCGGCGCAGATCGAGGGCTGGCGCGGCGTCGCCAAGGCCGTGCATGCGAAGGGCGGCAAGATCGTCGCGCAGATCATGCATACCGGGCGTATCGGCCACCCCGATATCCAGGGCGAGACCCCCGTCGCGCCGTCGGCCATTGCCGCGGCCGGTGAGACCTTCACGCCGAAGGGCGCCCAGCCGCATCCCGTGCCGCGCGCACTGACGGATGCCGAGATCGAGGCCACCATCGCGGACTACGCCCAGGCTGCCCGCAATGCCGTGGCCGCCGGGCTGGATGGCGTGGAGGTGCATGGTGCGAATGGCTACCTGCCCAACCAGTTCCTTGCGCCGAGCACGAATACGCGCACGGATCGCTGGGGCGGCAGCGTGCAGAATCGCGCGCGCTTCATGCTCGCGGTGCTCGATGCCACCATCGCCGCGATCGGCGGCGGCAAGGTCGGCCTCCGGCTCAGCCCGGGCGTCACCTTCAATGACGTGCACGACCCGGATGCGGAGGCGACCTACGCCTATCTGCTGGCGGAAATCGGCAAGCGGAACTTCGCCTTCCTGCACCTGATCCACGGCGCCGCGCCCTTCGATGTGGTGGCGATGGCGCGCGCCAGCGTGAAGGCGAAGCTGATCCTGAACGGCGGCTACGACCGGGCGAAGGCGGAAGCCGAGATCGCTTCCGGCCGGGCGGATGCCATCGCCTTCGGGTCCGCCTTCATCGCCAATCCGGACCTTCCGGCCCGGCTGCGGACCGGCGCGCCCCTCGCGGCGCCGGACAAGGCGACCTTCTACGGCGGCGACGCCAAGGGCTACACGGATTATCCCGCCCTGGCGGCTTGAGCCGCGCGGCCAGCCCCCGCAGCATGGGCCGGAACCGATACGGGAATTCCGGCCCATGCCTGCCCTTCTGATCACCGGCTGCGCCCATGGCATCGGTCGCGCCGCGGCGCTGATGGCGGCTGCACGCGGCGTGCCCCTCGCGCTGCTGGACCTCGACGGCGCCGCGCTGGAAGCCCTGGCGGCGGAGTTACGCGCCACGCATCCGGCACTGCCGGTGTTTACGGTGGTGACGGATGTGACGGACCCGGCCTCCGTCAGCGGATCCGTCACCCAGGCGTCCGCGGCGCTGGGCGGGCTTTCCGGCGTGATCGCGAATGCGGGGGGCGTGACCAGCCTGGTCGAAGCCGGAGCGCTGTCCGGTCAATTCAAGGATTTTCTCGGGAGCACGCCGGAGGATTGGCGGCGCATCGTCGATCTCAACCTGTTCGGCGTGTTGAACACGGCCCATGCGACGCTGCCGCTGCTGGTGGCGCAAGGCGGCGGTCGGATGGTGCTGGTGGCCTCCGTCGCCGGGCTGGTCGGCGCACCGGGCCTCGCGGTCTATGGCGCGGCAAAGGGGGCGGTCATCGCCTTCGCCAAGTCGCTGGCGCGGGAAGTGGCGCGGACGGGCGTGACAGTGAATGTCGTCGCCCCCGGCGGGGTTTCCACGCGGGTCTTCCCCAAGGGGTCGGAGGCCGCGGCGAAGCGGGCGGAGCGCATCCCGATGGGCCGCCTGGCGGAACCGGAGGAAGTGGCGAACGCGATGCTGTATTTCGCGCTCGACGCACCTGGCTATGTCTCCGGCGAGGTGCTGAGCCTCTCAGGTGGCCCGCCGGCGTAACGGGTCAGGCCGGCAGCGCCTCCACATCGAACAGGCGCCCGAGCGCCAGCCGGTCCGCCACCCCGGCGCGGCGCAGCGCCGACCACAGCAGGGCCTGGTTGCTGCTGACCACGGGCTTGCCCGTCTCCGCCTCCAGCGCCTCGATCAGCGGGAAGGTCACGAGGTTCGTCCCGCTCAGCATGACCGCATCCGCTTCCGCCACCGGCAGCCCGGCAAGGGCCTCGCGGATCGTCTCCATGCCGATGAGGTGGATGCCGAGCTTGCGGCCCGGCGCGTAGGTCTGGTGGCCGAGCGAGGCCGTCGCGATCACCGTGATGCCTTCGCCGGCCAGGAAGGCCGCTTCATGCGCCGTCACCTTCTCCGAGAAGGGAGAAAGCAGCACGACGCGCTTCGCACCCACGGCGATCAGCGCATCCGCCATCGCGGCGCCGGCGGTGGCGCCTGGCGTGCCGCAGGCCGCGCTGATCAGCGCCTCCATCTCCCGCCGCGGATTGACGGCGGAAGGGGCGGTGCAGCCGAAGGCGACGACATCGACCCCGGCTTCCGCGACCAGCTTCGCGGCCTCCACCAGATCGGCGCGCAGCACGGCCATCTCCTCCGGCGAGCGGGCCAGGGGGTTGAGCCGCATGCGGGTGGTGTGGAGCGATACGCCGGGCGGCAGCGCGGATTGCCACTCGGCTTCGTTCACCGTGTTGTTCGGCGGCACGATCAGCCCGAGCTTGGCCCTGGAGGAAAAGGCTGGGGAGGACAGGGCGTGATCCATGGCGTTGTCCTTCAGACAAAGGGCGGCACGCCCGGTTCCGGCACGGCATTGCGGGTGATGCCCGCGATGGCGATACGGCCCATGGCGAGGCGCGCTTCTTCCGCGCTGCCGCCGATATGCGGGGTGGCGAAGAAATTCGGCAGGTCGATCAGGGCCTGGTCGATGGCGGGCTCGGTGGCGAAGACATCGGCGCAGGCCGCGAACAGCCGGCCATCCCGCAGCCTGGCCGCCAGCGCCGCCTCATCCACCAATTCGCCGCGCGCGGTGTTGATCAGCACGGCATCGCGCCGCAGGCGGGACAGCAGCGCATCGTCATACATCCCGCGCGTCTCGGGCGTCAGCGGCACGTGCAGGGACAGGATCTCGGACCGTTCCAGCAATTCGTCGAAGCCCACGGCCTGCACGCCATGCGCGGCGTAGAAATCGCTGCGATCGGCGATGTCATGCGCGAGGATGGTGCAGCCGAAGGGTGCCAGCAGGCGCACCACATGCTGGCCAATATGCCCGCAGCCATGTAGGCCGACGACGCGCCCCGTCAGCAGCCGTCCCATGCGTTGCGGCGGCCGGTCCCCGGCGCGCAGGGCCGCGTTCAGCGCGCCCATATGGCGCAGCGCGACCATGGCGAAGGCGATGACGAGTTCCGCGATGGACAGCGCATTCGCCCCCGGCGCCCAGCCCAGCCGGATGCCGCGCCGGCGCATCTCGCCGAGGTCCAGCATATCGACCCCCGTGCCGAGCTTGGCGACGATGCGCAGCCCCGGCAGCCCGGCCAGCACCTCCGCCGTCAGATGCTCCAGCCCCACCACCGCCACCTCTGCGCCTTGCAGGAATTGCGTCAGCGCCGGGCCGTCCAGCCGGTGCGGGCTTTCGTGGAAGCGGCTGTCGGGATGG
>CANJXD010000526.1 GCA_947478535.1 Acetobacteraceae bacterium | reverse complement strand
GGAGGCAGTCTCCAGCCCCGCCACGATCCGCAGCAGCGTGGATTTGCCGCAGCCGGAAGCGCCGACGACGACGATCATCTCCCCATCCGCGACCTCGAGGTCGATGCCGTGCAGGACCTGGGTCGTGCCGAACTGCTTGGTGACGGCGGAGAGCGAGAGGGTTGCCATTACTTTTCCGTCTCCGTCAGGCCCTTGACGAACCAGCGCTGCATGAAGACCACGACCGCGACCGGCGGCAGCATGGCCAGCACGGCGGTGGCCATGATGATGTTCCACTCATTCTGCGCGTCGCCATTGCCGATCATCTTGGTCATGCCGACGACAACGGTCTCGAGATCCCGGTCGGAGACGATCAGCAGGGGCCAGAGGTACTGGTTCCAGCCATAGATGAACAGGATGACGAACAGCGCCGCGATGTTCGTCACCGACAGCGGCAGCACGACATCCTTGAAGAAGCGCAGCGGGCCTGCACCATCGATCTTCGCGGCTTCCACATATTCATCGGGGATGGTCAGGAAGAACTGGCGGAACAGTAGCGTTGCCGTCGCGCTCGCGATCAGCGGCACGACAAGGCCGGTCATCGAATTGATCAGGCCCATATTCACCATGACCTCGAAGGTCGGGATGATGCGGACTTCCACAGGCAGCATCAGCGTGATGAAGATCAGCCAGAAGGCCACCATGCGGCCTGGGAAGCTGAAGAACACCACGGCATAGGCCGAGAGCAGGGAGATCGCGATTTTCCCGACCGCGATCAGCACCGCCATGTTCAGGCTGTTCCACAGCATCACCCAGGCGGGGACGGACCGCGTGGTGCGCGTCGCGGCGCCACCGGTCATCCAGGCGGAGACGTAGTTCGCCACCGCCTCCCCCCCGAACCACAGCGGCACATCGCCGCGCCCGATGGTCGAGACCTCATGCGTCGAGCCCACGACGGTGAGCCAGATGGGGAAGGCGAAGATCAGCACGCCGATGGACAGCGTGACGTAAGCGACCCAGCGGTTGCGGGCGTTGCGGCGCAGCGTCGCGCGGGCGAGGCGGTCGCCTTCCGGATCCCCCATGGGATGCATGACGGCCGACATCAGTAGTGCACCTTCCGCTCAATGAAGCGGAACTGCACCGCGGTCAGCAGGATGACGATCACCATGAGGATGACGGATTGCGCGGCGGAGGAGCCGAAATTCAGGTTCTGCACGCCATCGACATAGACCTTGTAGATCAGCGTCGTCGTCGCCTGGGCGGGGCCGCCGCCGGTCAGGGCGTGGATGGTGCCGAAGGTGTCGAAGAAGGCGTAGACGATGTTGACGACCAGCAGGAAGAAGGACGTGGGCGCGAGCAGCGGGAAGATGATGGTCCAGAAGCGGCGCATCGGCCGCGCACCATCGATGGCGGCGGCTTCCAGCACGGCCTTGGGGATGGATTGCAGCCCGGCCATGAAGAAGATGAAGTTGTAGGAGACCTGCTTCCAGGCGGCGGCAAGCACGACCAGAGTCATCGCCTGGTTGCCGTTCAGCTTGTAGTCCCAGAGAATTCCCATGCCGTTCAGCATGCGCCCGAACAGGCCGATCTGCGGGTGGAACATGAACAGCCACAGCACGGCGGCGATGGCCGGCGCCACGGCATAGGGCCAGATCAGCAGGGTCTTGAAGGCATTGGCGCCGCGGATCGCCTTGTCCGCCTGCACCGCGAGGAACAGCGCCGCGCCGAGGGCGGTGATGGCAACGGCGGAGGAAAACACCACGGTGTTCCAGCCGGCGGCGAGGTAGTTCGGGTCCGCCAGCACCTCGGTGAAATTCTCGAGGCCGACGAAATCGCGGTTCAGGCCGAAGGCGTCCTCCCGCAGGAAGGACCCGTAGATGGCCTGGCCCGCCGGCCAGAAGAAGAAGATCCCGGTGATGAGAAGCTGCGGCATCAGCAGCAGCCAGGGGAGCAGAGTGCCCTTGAAGATGACTTTCTTGCGCAAGCTGCCCTGTCCCCCCTCAGCCCGTCCTCCCCCCCCTTGCGGGGGGAGAGGTGCGGGTCATCAGCCGCCGCGGTTCGCGCGTTCGAAGTTGCGCAGCACGGCATTGCCGCGCGTCGTCATGGCGGCGAGGGCCTGTTCCGGGGTCTGCTGGCCCTGGAAAGCCTTCTCCATCTCCTCCTGCATGATCACGCGGATCTCGACGAAGCCACCGAGGCGAATGCCGCGGGTGTTCTCCGAGGAGGCGCCGCGCAGCATCTGCTCGATCGGCACTTCCGACCCGGCATTGGCGGGCTGGGCGTAGAAGCCGCTGGCGCGAGCGGATTCGAAGCCACCGCGGGTGATCGGCAGATAGCCGGTATCCATGTGCCACTGGCCGGCCACAGCCGGGCGTGCAGTGAAGGCATAGAATTCGGCGATGCCGCGCAGTTCGGCGGCGCTGCGCTGCGCGTTCGGGCCGCGGTTCATCGCCCAGAGGCTGGCGCCGCCGATGATGGCATTGGCCGCCTGCGTGCCTTCATAGACCGGCAGCATGGCGACGCCCCAGTTGAAGCGGGCTTCGCGCTGCACCCGGGCGCGGAAGCCGGAGGACGTCATCATGATGGCGCATTCGCCCGACGGGAACAGCGGCTCCCCGGCGCTGTCGCGGCCACCCCAGCGGAACAGGCCTTCCTTCTGCCAGTTCACCAGGTTCGTCATGTGGCGCAGCATCAGCGGGTTGTTGACGCGCAGTTCGGCATTCGCGCCGCCGAAGCCGTTGCCCTGGGTGGCGAGCGGGATGTCGTGGATGGCGCTGAACTGCTCGATCATCAGCCAGGTCGGCCAGGCCGTGGACATCGGGCAGGCATGGCCGGCGGCCTTGAGTGCCACCAGCGCGCGGCCGACGCCTTCCCAGGTCGCGGGGAACTGGTCGGGGTTCAGCCCGGCGCGGCGGAAGGCGTCCTTGTCGTAGTAGACGATCGCGGTGCTGCTGTTGAACGGCATCGCCATCTGGCGGCCATCCGAGGCGGCGAAGTAGCCGCGCACGCCCGGCAGGAAGTCGTTGAAGTCGATGGCGACGCCGGCCTGCGTCAGCAGCTCATGCGTCGGGATGATGGCGCGGCCGGCATTGATCATGGTGCCGGTGCCGACTTCGAACATCTGCACGATGTGCGGCGCCTGGCCGGCGCGGAAGGCGGCGATGGCGGCGACCATCGTCTCCGGGTAGCTGCCGCGGAACGTCGGCACCACGCGGTATTGCGTCTGGCTCGCGTTGAAATCGGAGACAAGCTTCTCCAGGAGGCCGCCCAGCGGCTGGGACAGCCCGTGCCAGAACTGGATTTCGGTCGGTGCCTGGGCCTTCGCGGCCGGCACGAAGCCGACAGCGGATGCGAGCGCGAAAGCGCCCGCCATGATGGTGCGGCGGAACATGCTGGCCAGTCTCTCCCCGTCTGATGTTACCGCTGGGCACGTATCCGGCCCGCGTTTCAAAGGTTTTACAGTTTTGTGACGGTGGGGTGAAGGGCCAAAGACCGCGCCGCCCCACGCCATGCCGGCCGATCAATCGATGGCCGCCGCCGCCCGCAGCCCCGCGAGCATGGAGGAGCGCAGAAGCTGTTCCCGCGCCCGCACCGGGTCCGCCGCCGTGGCTTGCAGATCGGCCAGCATGGCGGCGCGGCGCGCCGGGTCTGTCTCCCGCATCCTGGCGCGGTTGCGATCGGCCTGGGCGATGATCTCCCGCTTCGCGATGGGCTGGCGGCGGCGGGTGTAGCGGGACAGCAGCGTGGCCTCCGCCTCCCCCCGCCACACCGGGGCGAGGGTGGTGGCGAGTTCCATGGCGTCCTGGATGCCGCCATTCATGCCCATCCCGCCGGAGGGGCTGTTCAGATGCGCGGCATCGCCCGCCAGCAGCAGCCGCCCGGCATCGTAGCGTTCGACGATGCGCTGGTGGATGCGATAGGGGCGAAGGTCCGGCACCTCATAGGGCGTGGGCTTCGGGTGGATGGCCTGCAATTTCCGCTCGATCGCCGCGGGTTCCAGCGCCTGCTCGATGGTCTCGCCAGGGGCGGGATACAGGCTGGCGCGCCATTTGCCGGGCACGCGCAGCAGGCTGAAGGTGCCGCTGAAGGCGGGGCTTTGCGTCCAGATGTAGTTGACGTTGGACAGGCCCTCGAACACCGCGTCGAAGCGGAAGGGCGTGGTCGCCAGGATCGTCGTCTCGGGATAGGTGTCGCCGGGGAAGTCGAGCCCCATGGCCCGGCGCACG
>CANJXD010000525.1 GCA_947478535.1 Acetobacteraceae bacterium | reverse complement strand
GAACATTCGCCTGCGCGTTGCCGATGAGGCTGTTGGCAAGGCCATTGCCAGTCCCGGCCACTGCCGCACCCAGGAGGGAAAGGCGTTCCAGATTGGCCCCAAGCGTCCAGTCGGTGCTGGCATAGACGCGATCCTGCCCCTCGCCACCACCTTCGATCACAAGGTCGCCCGCATTCTCCACCAGGTATAGGTCGTCGCCGGCGCCGCCCCGCAGCGTATCCGCGCCCAAGCCGCCATCCAACACGTCATTGCCGCCGAGGCCGTCGAGAAGATTTGCCAGCGCGTTGCCGATGAGGCTGTTGGCAAGGCCATTGCCAGTCCCGGCCACTGCCGCACCCAGGAGGGAAAGGCGTTCCAGATTGGCCCCAAGCGTCCAGTCGGTGCTGGCATAGACACCATCCAGCCCCGCGCCGCTGCCCTCGATCAGAACGTCTCCGGCATCGTCGACGAGATACCAGTCATCGCCGAGCCCGCCCGTCAGCGTATCCGCGCCCGCGCCGCCGTCGAGCACATCATTGCCCAGGCCGCCATCGAGCCGATTGGCCATCAAGTTGCCGACCAGGCTGTTGGCGAGGTCGTTGCCCGTGCCCTCGATGGCGGTGCCCGTCAGCACCAAGCCTTCGAGCGCCTGGCCGAGCGTCCAGGTGATCGAGGACTGGACGGTATCCATCCCCTCGCCATCGACTTCGATGAGCAGGTCTCCGGCATCGTCGACGAAATACCGGTCATCGCCGAGCCCGCCCGTCAGCGTATCCGCGCCCGCGCCGCCGTCGAGCACATCATTGCCCAGGCCGCCATCGAGCAGATTGGCCATCAGGTTGCCGACCAGGCTGTTGGCGAGGTCGTTGCCCGTGCCCTCGATGGCCGTGCCCGTCAGCACCAGGCCTTCGATCGCCTGGCCGAGCGTCCAGGCGATCGAGGGCTGGACGGTATCCATCCCCTCGCCATCGACTTCGATGACCAAGTCTCCAGCATCGTCCACGACATAGATGTCATCGCCGAGCCCGCCCAGCAGGCTATCCGCACCGAGGCCGCCATCCAGGATATCCAGGCCATCGGCGCCGAGCAGGGTATCGAGGCCCTCCCCGCCGAACAGGCTGTCGGCGCCATCGAGGCCGGCGAGCAGGTTCTCCGCCGCATTGCCGGTGAGCAGTTCATCGCCCCCCGCGCCCGTGGCGTCGATGGCATCGGTACCGGTCAGCAGCAGGGATTCGATGCCGACGACAATGGTGAAGCTGATGGATGCCTGGATCTGGTCGAAGCTGAGAGCATCGGCCTCGACGACGAGATCGGCAGCGTCATCGACGACATAGACATCATCGCCCGCGCCGCCCGTCATGACATCCGCACCCGCGCCGCCATCCAGCGTATCGCCGCCGTCGCCACCTTCCAGGCTATCCGTGCCGAGGTCGCCGGCCAGGCTGTCCTGCCCGCCGAAGCCGCGCAGCAGGTTGGCGCCGGTATTGCCGCGCAGCAGGTTGTCGAGCTCATTGCCATCGCCACTGAGATCGGCGAGGCCGACGAGGCGCAGTCGCTCCGTCGCAGCGCCGAGACGCCAGGAGACGGAGGCCTCGACCTCGTCGATGCCCTCCCCGTCATTCTCGACGATCACGTCGCCGGTGTCATCGACGGAATAGACATCGTCGTCCCCGCCGCCGGCCATGGAATCGCAACCCTTGCCGCCATGCAGCGTATCCCGGCCCTTGTTGCCGTGCAGCCTGTCGTCGAGGTCGCCGCCATGCAGCAGGTCTCCGCCCTCGGTCGCGAACAGTTCCTCGGATTTCGGCCGCGCGGCGGCGCCGATGATGTCGATGGTCAGGACATCCTTCGTCGTGGCGCGGCCGTCGCTGATCCGCACCTCATAGGTCAGGCGCGCGACCTCACCTTCCGTCAGGCCGCGCAGCGCGGTGTCCGCAATGTCGAGCGTCCAGCGCAATGCGCCAGTACGACCGCCGGTGCTGGTGATCTCGGTGGCGAGGCCGGCCACAACCGCCGCCTTCAGCGCACCCGCATCGATGCCGCCGGGGGCATCGATGCCGGTGAGGCGGAATTCATAGTCCGGCGTCGCGCTGCCATCGGCATCGACCCAGCCGAGGCTGCCGCCGGTGGACACGGTACCATCCACGACAGCCGCGCTGTCCACATCGACGTTGAGATCGCCCTGATCGAAGACGATCGCGTCATTCGTGCCCTGGATGACCAGCGCCATGCTGCCAAAATTGCGGGGGGAATTCGCGGTGGTATCCACCATCACCGGCACGCCGATGAGCAGGTTCTCCCCCTCGCCGAGGAAATCGAGGGCGAGCCGCGCGGATAGTGTCCAGCCGCGGCCCTCCCCCTTCGAGAGCCTCGAGGCATCGGTAACGAAGATGCTGAAGGCGCCAGTAGCGTTCAGCGCCTCCGCGAGGTTTCCCGGCAGGGCCTCCGCTTTCGTTTTGCCGGCGGCATCCACCCAATTCAGCGTGACGGTGCCGGCGCGCACAGTGGCAGGCTAGAACTCCGCGGGGTCGAGTTGCGGGATGGCGCTGGTGAAGGAGACAGCCTGCGACTGCGCATTCGCCGCCTCCTTGACCACGGAGGCGTCCTTCGAGAATTCAGCAGCGGTCAACCTACCCATGGAACAATACCCTCAGGCTATCACCGGAGGATAGGCATCGCTCCGGCCTGGCAAGCGGGTGTGATCTGGGCGGGTATGCTTAACCGGCTGTTAGCCGTGCAGATGACAGGCGACGCCGCCTTGACCCTCGCCGGAAGCCTGCGTCCAGCGTGGCACGTCCCGCGCGCAATGCGGCATGGCCTGCGCGCATCGCGGGTGGAAGGGGCAACCCGAAGGCGGATTGGCCGCGCTGGGAATCTCGCCGAGGATGCGCGGCAGCACGCCGCGCCGCGCCGGATCCGGCACCGGGGAGGCATCGCGCAGCATCTGCGCATAGGGATGCAGCGGGTTGGCCAGCACGCGGGCCGCGGGGCCTTCCTCCACGATGCGGCCGAGATACATCACCGCCACGCGGTCGCAGAACCAGCGGATGACGGAAAGGTCGTGGCTGACAAACAGGAAGGACAGGCCACGGCGCTGGCGCAATTCGCGCATCAGCAGCAGCACCTGCGCCTGGACGGAGACATCGAGGGCGGAGACGGGCTCATCCGCCACGATCAGCTCCGGCTCCACCGTCAGCGCGCGGGCGATGCCGATGCGCTGCCGCTGGCCGCCGCTGAATTCATGCGGGAAGCGATCGAGCGCGGCAGGGGGAAGGCCCACTTCTTCCAGCAACGCACCAGCGCGACGGCGGGCCTCCGCACCTTCCGCAATGCCATGGACGCGCATCGGCTCCACCAGCGCGGAGCCGATGGACTGGCGCGGATCGAGCGACGAGTACGGGTCCTGGAACACGATCTGCATCCGCCGGCGCAGCGCCTTCAGATCGGCGCCCTTGGCCGCGCGGACATCCTGGCCCTTCCAGGTGATGGTGCCGGCATCGGGCTCGATCAGGCGCAGCAGCGCGCGGGCCGCGGTGGATTTGCCGCAGCCGCTTTCGCCGACCAGGCCGAAGGCTTCCCCCGCATGGATGCGGAAGGACACATCCTCCACCGCGCGGACGGTGGTGGTCTTCGGCGTGGGGAAGCCCTTCTTCGAGACAAAGTGCTTGCGCAGCCCCTCGACGACCAGGACAGGGTCACTCATTGCGGAGCTTCGGATCGGTCGCGTCGCGCACGCCATCTCCCACCATGTTGAGGCCGAGCACCAGCAGCAGGATGGCCACGCCTGGGTAGATGGCGAGCCAGGGCGCGTCCAGGATGTTCTCGAAGCCGTCGCGCGTCATGCCGCCCCAGGTCGGCGTCGGCGGCTTTACGCCGAGCCCGATGAAGGACAGCGAGGCTTCCACGCGCACGGCGGTGGCAAGCCAGAGCGTGCCCATCACCATCACTTCGGACAGGATGTTGGGCAGGATGTGGCGGAACAGGATGCGTGCGTGGGAAAAGCCGAGCGCGCGGCCAGCCTCCACGAAGGCGCGCTCCTTCAGCGCCATGGTCGGCGCGCGGGCGACGCGGGCGAAGGGGGCGATGGCGGTCAGCGCGATGGCGACGACGAGGTTGATCAGCTCCGGCCCCAGCAGCGCCACCACGATCAGCCCGAGGATGAGCGAGGGGAAGGACAGCAGCACATCCATCACCTGCATGACGAACAGGTCGAACTTGCCACCGATATAGCCGGAGACG
>CANJXD010000524.1 GCA_947478535.1 Acetobacteraceae bacterium | reverse complement strand
GTCGCTGTTTCCAGCGGCGATGCCGACGCTTCCCTATGACACGCTGCGCGACCTCGGCCCGATCGGCATCGCCTATCGCGTGCCCATCGTCATGCTCGTCTCCCGTCAGGTCACGGCGCGGACGCTGGCGGAGTTCGTTGCCTCCGCGAAGGCGACGCCAGGCTCGCTCTCCGCCGGCACCGCGGGCATCGGCTCCGGCGCCCATCTCGCGATCGAGCTGTTCAACGCCGGCACCGGCGCGGGCCTGGTCCATGTGCCGTATCGCGGTACCGGCCCGGCGCTGAACGACCTCATCGCCGGCACCATCCCCGTGGTGTTCGACCAGCTTTCCTCCGCCCTGCCGCTGCATGCGGATGGCCGCGCCCGCATCATCGCCGTCGCCTCCGGCACCCGCACCACGCAATTGCCGGATGTGCCGACTTTGCGCGAAGCCGGCCTGGTGCAACAGGAACTCACGACGACGCTCGGCCTGCTCGGCCCCGCGAACATGCCGGCGGAGGTGGTGGAAACGCTGCGCGCCGCGCTCGCCCGCGCGATGCACGACCCCGTGATCAACCAACGCCTCACCGGCCTCGGCGGCGAGATTCCCCCCGCTGCGCAGATCACCCCGGCGCGCTACGCCACGGTGATCCGGGAGGAGACGGAAACTTCGCGCGAAGCCGTGCGCATTGGCAACATCAAGCTGGATTGAGGGCAAGGCGATGCGCGCAGTCTGGTACGAACGCACGGGCCCGGCGCGGGACGTGCTGGTGGTGGGAGAGATGCCGACGCCCGAGCCGGCATCGGGCGAAGTGCTCGTGCGACTCGCCACCTCGGGCGTGAACCCCTCGGACTGGAAGGCGCGCGGTGGCAGCCGGCCGATGCTGGCGCCGCGGATCATCCCGCATAGCGACGGCGCGGGCCTGATCGAGGCGGTGGGCGAAGGTGTGGATGCCGCGCGCATCGGCGAACGCGTCTGGATCTGGAATGGCCAGTGGCAGCGCGCGCTCGGCACGGCGGCGGAGTACATCGCGCTGCCGGAAGCCCAGGCCGTGAGGCTGCCGGATGCCGCGACCTTCGAGGCCGGCGCCTGCCTCGGCATCCCCGCGTTGACCGCCTGGCGCGCCGTGCAGATCGATGGCGGCGTCGCCGGCCAGCGCGTGCTGGTGGCGGGCGGTGCCGGCGCGGTCGGCCACTACGCCATCCAGATGGCGAAGCTGCTCGGCGCACGCCAGGTCATCGCCACCGTCAGCAGCCCCGCCAAGGCCGAGGTCGCGCGGCAGGCCGGCGCCGATGCCGTGATCGACTATCGCGCGGCGGATGTCGCGGCAGGGGTGAAGGACTTGACGCATGGCCAGGGCGTGGACCGCGTGGTGGAGGTGGACCTCGCCGCCAATGCCGCGCTGTTGCCGCAGGTGATCGCGCGCGATGGGCTCTGCGTCTGCTATGGCTCGGGCAAGGCGGAGGCGGCACTCTCCTTCTTCCCGATGATCCTGTCCGGCGCCGCGGTGCGCTTCTTCATCGTCTATGGCCTGCCACCGGTGGCGCGGCTCGCTGGCACGCTGCAACTCACGAACTGGCTGGAATCAGGCGCGCTGGCGCATCGTATCGGCGCGGTCATGCCGCTCGCGGATTGCGCGGCGGCGCATGATCGGGTGGCGGGCGGCGACGTCGCGGGCAACCTCGTCCTCAGCTGTTGAGCAAAGCGCGCGCGGCATCGCGGTGCCGCGCCGCCTGCGCCCTTTCATCCAGCGTCAGCAGCACGCCATCGCGCACCACCACGCGCCCGGCGATGACGGACAGCGCCACGCGCCTCGGCGTGCAGAAGACCAGCGCGGCGACCGGGTCCGCCCCCGCGCCGGCGTGATCGATGCCGGTCACGTCGAAGGCAACAAGATCCGCCGCCATCCCTGGGGCCAGCGCACCGATATCCTCCCGCCCCAGCACCCGCGCGCCGCCGAGCGTCGCAATCTTCAGCGCCTCCCGCGCGGTCATCGCCGCGGGGCCGTGGCCAACGCGGGCCAGCAGCATCGCCTGCCTCGCTTCCCCCAGCAGATGCGCGCCGTCATTCGAGGCCGATCCATCGACGCCGAGCCCAACCGGCACGCCGGCGCGGCGCATCGCCGGGATCGGCGCGATGCCGGACGCGAGCCGCATGTTGGAACAAGGACAATGCGCGACCCCCGTGCCCGTCCGCGCGAACAGCGTGATGCCGGCCGCATCCAGTTTCACGCAATGGGCGTGCCAGACATCCGGGCCGACCCAGCCCAGTTCCTCGGCGTATTCGGCCGGCGTGCAGCGGAAGCGTTCGCGGCTGAACACGACATCCTTCTCATTCTCCGCGAGATGCGTGTGCAGCCGCAGCCCGCGCGCCCGGGCGAAGACAGCGGCATCCCGCATCAATTCGCGCGTGACGGAGAACGGCGAACAGGGCGCGATGCCAATCCGCAGCATCGAATACGGCGCCGGGTCGTGAAACAGCGCCGCCACGCGTTCCATATCGGCGAGGATATCCGCCTCACGCTCCACCACCGCATCCGGCGGCAGGCCGCCCTGGGATTGCCCGAGGCTCATCGCGCCGCGCGTCGGGTGGAAGCGGATGCCGATCTGTCGCGCTGCCTCGATCGTGTCGTCCAGCCGGCAGCCATTCGGGAAGATGTAGTGGTGGTCCGCCGCCGTGGTGCAGCCGCTCAGCACGAGTTCCGCCATCGCCGTCGCCGCCGCGATCCGCAGCTGGTCCGGCCGCAGCCGCGCCCAGATCGGATAAAGCGCGGAAAGCCAATCGAACAGTTCCGCATCCTGCGCCGCCGGCAGCGCCCGCGTCAGCGACTGGAACATGTGGTGATGCGTGTTCACGAGGCCCGGCATCAGCACATGGCCAGCGAGGTCGATGCTCTCCGCCGCCGCCGGCGGTGCCTCCCCGGCCGTGCCGAGCGCGGTGATCGTGCCGCCCGCCACATGTACCCAGCCGCCCGGGATTTCCCGCCGCGCGGCATCCATGGTCAGCACGATATCGGCATTGCGGAGCAGCAGGCTCATGCCGCGTCATCCCGGTTGCGCATGTGTTGCGCCATCGCCGCCACCTTCGGCATCACCGCTTCCGTCAGCGCCGCATCCCGCACCTGTTCGGCCCAGGCGCGCTGGAAACACAGCATCCAACCCTCGATCTCCGGCCCGGCGATCGGCGCATGCAGGTGGCGCGCGCGCAGCATCGGCGCACCGCGCGTCTGCAGGAACAGCGGCGGCCCGCCGAACCAGAAGGACAGGTATTCGAACAGCCGCTGCTCCGATTGCTCGAGGCTCAGCGGGTGGATGGCGCGGCAGGCCGCGGCCTCCGGCAGTTCTTCCATCAGCACGTAGAAGCGGTGCACCAGCCGGCGCAGCCCCTCCGCCCCCCCGAGCAGGGCATAGGGGCTGTTCGGAGGTTCCGATTCTTCAGGGGTCGTCATCGCGGGGTTCCAGGCATGCGGCGCCGCATCATGCCCCTTCCGCCGCCGCGACTGAACCCAGCCCGCTGGAATCGGCGCCGCCGGCCTTCGCGCCGGCCATCCGCGCGGCTATCCTCGCCGCAGAAAAACGGGAAGCGTCCGCAAAGCGTGATGTTCGCTGGCCCAGGGTCGAGGCTGCTGCTGCTGGCACTCGGTTCGATGTTCATCCAGCAGACCTGTGCCTCGCTGGGCAAAAGCCTGCCGCCGGTGATCGCGCCCGCGATCATCGACGACCTGCACCTCGATCCCGCCTGGGTCGGCGTCTATGTCGGGCTGTCCTCCGCCGCGGCGCTGGTCTTCCAACTCGGCTGCGGCGGCTTCATCACCCGCTATGGCGCGATGCGGATGAGCCAGTTCGCGCTGGTCATGCTGGGGCTTGGCCTGATCGCGGCGAGCTTCGGGCCGCTCTGGTGCTTCGCCCTGTCCGCCATCATCGGCGGCGGCGGATCGGCGGTCTCCACGCCCGCGAGTTCCGACCTTCTCGGCCGCTATGCCCCGCCCCGCCAGGCGCCGCTGGTGTTTTCCATCAAGCAGACGGCAGTGCCCGCGGGGCTGCTGTTGGCGGGGCTCGTCGGCCCCTGGCTGACCGGCTGGCTCGATTGGCGGGCGACGCTCGAGATCTCCGCCGTGATCTGCTTCGCCTATGCGCTGATGCTGCAACCCCTGCGCGGCACCTTCGATGCCCAGCGCATGGCCGGGCGGGCGATGCGGATCAGCGATATCTTGACCACGGCGACGGTGGTGGCGCGCAGCC
>CANJXD010000523.1 GCA_947478535.1 Acetobacteraceae bacterium | reverse complement strand
TTTGACTGTGTTCATCGATTTCCTCTCGTGGACCCTGTCCTTCCCCGCGTCGGTAGTCTGCATTGAAGGTAAGTGCATAGGCAACATCGACGTCACCCTGCCTAGCGCGCGGCGCGGCGACTTCGCGGACGCCTCGCTCGACACCAGCAGCATCGCCCTCGTGCTCGACTGCCATGCCTGGTCGGACAACAGCGTGCTCGTCACCGCGCGGAACGTCAGCGCTTCGACGGTAGAACTCGCCGCGGCGGCCCTGTCAGTCCAGGTGGTGAAACGGCGGGTGCCGTGACGGCATTCATCATCAGCCGCTGATCAGCGTGGCCAACGCTGGTGAAGTTCATCGATTACAAATGCATGGCGGTGGCGGAGCGCGCCTGTCGGATCGGGGCGCGCGTCATCCAGATGCGCATGCCCGGCCGGCAGCCGATCGTGAATGTGCTCGACCTCCTCCGGATCATCCCTCGGCCACAGGACGATGGCCGCGACCAGCCCCGTTGCGCCCAGCGCCGCAAGCGCCAGGAAGGTGGCCTCCATCCCTGCCGCCGCGCCAAACCGCCCCGCCACCGGATAGGCGACGAGCCAGCAGGCGTGGCTCAGCGCGAACTGCGCGGCAAACAGGGCAGGCCGATCGCCGGCATGGGCCGAGCGCCGCAGCAGCCGTCCGCTCGGCGTCAGCACCAGCCCATTGCCAAGGCCCAGCAGCATCCACAGCGGCAGCAGCATCGACCAGCTCGGCACCAGCAGCCCGAGTAGCAGGCCTGCCACCAGCAGCCCGGCACCGGCTATCATCGCCGTGCGGTCGGTCATCACGCCGTCGAGCAGCCGCGGGACAGCAAGCGCCGCCACCATCGACCCCGCGCCATAGGCCGCCAGCGTCCAGCCCAACTCCGCCGCACCCAGGCCGAAGCCCGCCCGCACCAGCACAACCGTATTCACGATCACCATCGCCCCAGCCGCGGCGACCGTGACATTCAGCGCCAGCAACCCGCGCAGCCGCGGCGTGGCGAGGTAGATGCGCGCACCGCGGGTGATACGGCCCCAGGCGCCCTCCTGCGTCGCCGGTGGCTTGGGCGAGGGCAGCACCACCGTCAGCACCAGCGCGGCGGAGGCGAGGAAGCCCAGCGCATTGCCGGCGAACAGCCAGTGGAAGCCGACCAGCCCAAGTAGGGCCGCGGCGATCGCCGGGCTCGCCAGTGCCTCCAGGTCGTAAGCGAGGCGCGAGAGGGACAGCGCCTTGGTGTACTCGGCCTCCTCCGGAAGAATATCGGGGATGGTCGCCTGGAAGGTTGGCGTGAAGGCGGCCGAGCCGGTCTGCAGCACAAAGATCAGCACATAGACCTGCCAGATCTCGGTCACGAAGGGCAGCGCCATTGCAACCAGCGCGCGCAGCAGGTCGAGCGTGACCAACAGGCTGCGCCGCGGCACCAGATGCACGAAGGCGCCCGCCACAGGCGCGATGCCGACATAGGCGATCATCTTGATCGCCAACGCGGTGCCAAGCACCGCACCGGCATTCGCACCCGCCAGATCGAAGGCCAGCAGCCCGAGCGCCACGGTCGCCAGGCCAGTCCCGAGCAGGGACAGCACCTGTGCCGCGAACAGGTGGCGATAGGTCAGGTTGGCAAGCGGGCTGAGCATGCGGTTTCCTCTTTGGTGACTCTCAATCCAACCGCGTCGTTCTCAGCCGGAGCGCATTCCCCACCACGCTTACGGAGGACAGCGCCATCGCCGCCGCCGCGATGATGGGCGACAGCAGAATTCCGAATATCGGATACAGCACGCCCGCGGCAATCGGCACACCAGCCGCATTGTAGGCGAAGGCGAAGAACAGGTTCTGCCTGATATTGCCCATCACCGCCTGCGACAGCCGCCGCGCCCGCACGATGCCCATCAGGTCGCCGCCAAGCAGCGTGATGCCCGCGCTTTCAATCGCCACGGCCGTGCCGGTGCCCATGGCGATGCCAACCTCGGCCGCCGCCAGTGCCGGCGCATCGTTCACGCCATCGCCCGCCATGGCAACGCGGCGCCCCTCGGCCTTCAGCTTTTCGATGATGCGCTGCTTGTCCTCGGGCAAGATCTGCGCCTCGACCTCGGTGATGCCGAGGCGCCGCGCCACGGCCTCGGCCGTCGTGCGGTTATCGCCAGTCAGCATCACCACCCGCACGCCCTCCTTCGCGAGGCCCGCGAGGGCTGCCGCCGTCGTCTCCTTCACCGGGTCGGCCACCGCGACGATGCCGAAGGCTTGGCCATCCACCGCGACGAAGAACACCGTCGCGCCATCACCACGCAGACGCTCGGCCTCCGCCGACAGGGGGCCGACATCGACCTTGGCCTCGTCCATAAGCCGGGCGTTGCCGACCGCGACCTGGCGCCCCTCCACCGCGCCGGTCACGCCACGTCCGATGGGCGCATCAAAGCCCTCGACCGTCGGCACGACGATGCCGCGCTTCTCCGCCGCCCGCACCACGGCTTCGGCGAGCGGATGCTGGCTTGGCCGTTCCAGGCCCGCCGCCAGGCGCAGCACGTCCTCCTCGGCAACACCCGTTGCCGGGATCACCGCCACCACGTCCGGCCGGCCCTGCGTGAGCGTGCCGGTCTTGTCCACGACCAGGGTGTCGATCCGCTCCATACGCTCCAGCGCTTCGGCGTTCTTGATCAGCACACCGGCCTGCGCGCCCCGCCCCACGCCCACCATGATGGACATCGGCGTGGCGAGGCCCAGCGCGCAGGGGCAGGCGATGATCAGCACCGTCACGGCCGCGACCAGGGCGAAGGCCAGGCGCGGCTCCGGCCCCCAGATCGCCCAGGCCGCGAAGGCCGCCAGCGCGATCGCCACCACCGCCGGTACGAACCAGCCGGCGACCTGATCGGCCAGGCGCTGGATCGGCGCGCGCGAACGCTGCGCGCCCGCCACCATGCGCACGATCTGCGCCAGCACCGTGTCCTGGCCCACGCGGTCCGCGCGCATGACGAAGCTGCCCTGGCCATTCAGCGTGCCGCCCACGACCTGATCGTCCACCGACTTGGTGACCGGCACAGCCTCGCCCGTCACCAGGCTCTCATCGACGTTGGAAGCGCCCTCCAGCACCGCGCCATCCAGCGGCACCTTGTCGCCGGGACGGACCCGCAGGCGATCGCCAACCACGATGGCGGCCAGGGGCACTTCCTCATCCGATCCGTCGTCGCGCAGCCGACGCGCCTGGGCCGGCGCGAGATCGAGCAGGGCACGGATGGCGCCACCCGTCTGCTCGCGCGCCCGCAGCTCCAGCACTTGCCCGAGCAGCACCAGCACCACGATCACCGCCGCCGCCTCGAAGTACACCGCCACCGAACCATCGGCCGCGCGGAACGCCGCGGGGAAGATGCAGGGGGCGAGAGTCGCGACCACGCTGAACACCCAGGCGACGCCGGTGCCGAGCGCGATCAGGGTGAACATGTTGAGGCTGCGGTTCACCAGGCTCTGCCAGCCACGGACAAAGAACGGCCAGCCCGCCCAGAGCACCACAGGCGTCGCCAACGCCAACTGGATCCAGTTGCCGACGCGCGGCCCACCGACCAGGTGCCTCATCCCCGTCAGGTGCCCGCCCATCTCCAGCACGAAGACCGGCAGCGTGAGCACGAGTCCGATCCAGAAGCGCCTGGAAAAATCCACCAATTCCGGATTGGATACGGCCTCGGCCGAGGGTGTTTCCGGTTCCAGCGCCATGCCGCAGATCGGGCAACTGCCAGGGCCGGACTGGCGGATCTGCGGGTGCATCGGGCAGGTGTAGATGGTGCCCGGCGCCACGGCCTCGGCCCGCAGCGGCGCGCGCGCTTCGAGATACTTCGCCGGTTCGGCGATGAACTTGGTGCGGCACCCGGCCGAGCAGAAATGATAGTCCTGCCCGGCATGGTCGGCGTGGTGCGCGGTCTTCGCCGGATCCAACGTCATGCCGCAGACCGGATCCTTCACGGTCCCCGATGCCGCCGCCGTCCCTCCATGGTCAGGATCGTGCTTGCGGTCGGCTGTGTGGGCACCGTGATGTTCCATGTCCGCTCAACTCCTCAGCGCGCGAAAGGTCGCGCGGTCGGCCGCGCTGCCAGCATGGCCAGAGGCGGCAACAGCAACCATTGAAGGAACGGGGTGAGCCCGGTTCCCCAGGGCGGAAGGCGTGGCATGGCGGCCGTGTAGCTCCAGGATCGGCGCAGATCGACGTTCAGCCACTCGCTGAACACCGTGTACCCCAG
>CANJXD010000522.1 GCA_947478535.1 Acetobacteraceae bacterium | reverse complement strand
GATCCAGATCTGGAACAGCGTCGTCTTCACGGGCTCCAGGTTGTATTCGGCATGCACCACGCCGGTGCCGGCCGACATGATCTGCACATCGCCCGCGGCGGTGCGGCCTTCATTGCCCAGGTTGTCGCGATGGGTGATGGCGCCTTCGCGGACGTAGGTGATTATTTCCATGTCGCGATGGGGATGCGGGTCGAACCCCTTGCCGGGCGCGATCTCGTCATCATTCCAGACGCGCAGCCGGCCCCAGCTCATCCGGTCGGGGTCATGGTAGTTGGCGAAGGAGAAGTGGTGGCGGGCATGGAGCCAGCCATGGTAGGCGCCGCCGAGGCTGGCGAAGGGACGAACATCGATCATCGGGTCATCTCCGCTGCGACCGGGTCGGAATACCGGGCCGCGTCTTGATCCGGGAGATAGGCGTCCCGGCCGCGATCCGCATCCCACAACCTCCGATGGGCACCATTCACCACGCGAATGATGGGCGCCGGGCGAATGATGGGCGCCGGGCGAATGATGGCCCCGTCAGCGCGCCAGCGGCGTCATCCGCTGGACCAGCATCACCCGCAGCGACCGCCCGCAATCGACGTTGCCCTGGCAGGAGGGGTGCAGCACGTTGCCGGCCTGCCAGTCGAAGGCGAAGCGACGGCCGATGGCGCCCGCCGCCTTCTCGCAGAGCTCGAAGCCCGCCATCCAGTCGGCCCGCGCGCCGGCGTCATCGCGGATGGTCAGATGGCAGGCGGTATCCCCGGCCTGCGCGGCGAGCAGCGTGCCTTGCGCCGGACCGGGCCGCGGCGCGGATTGGCCAGACGCCGCGCCGGCCAGCAGAGCCAGCGCGACACCGCCGATCACCCCACGCATGTCAGCGGCACATCAGGACCGGGATGTCCGAATTCTCCAGCACATGCCGCGTCACGCCACCGAGGATGAGCTGGCGCAGGCGGGAATGGCTGTAGGCGCCCTGGCACAGCAGATCCGCCCCGAAATCCCGCGCCGCCCCCAGCAGGCCCGCGCCCACTTCGCGCGTCGCCGGCTTGAAGGGCATCAGTTCCGCGTCGATCTCATGCCAGCGGAGATAGGCGCGGATGCCTTCCGCCCCCGGGCCGCGGCGCTGGTAGTCCTCGGAATGCAGGATGCGGACGGCCTGGGCGCGATGCAGCCAGGGCAGCGCCGCCGCCACCGCCGCGGCACTTTCGGCGCTGCCATTCCAGGCGATGCAAACGCGCGCGCCGATGACGGTGGGCGCCACGCGGGGCGCGATCAGCACCGGGCGGCCACTGTCGAACAGCACGGCGTGCAGCGCATCGGAGGAGGAGACATCCTCCTCCGCCTCGGGGTGCGGCACCACCGCCATATCGTAAAGGCGCGATTGCTGCGCCACCACATCCTCCTCCCGCCCCGCGATCGCTTCGAAGGACAGGGTCACGCCCGGCACCTTCAGCGCGGTGTCGGGGTTGGAGGCGAGGGTGAGGTCGCCGTGGATCGCGGTGAACTTCTCGAACAAGGATCGGACGCGGCCGGCGCGTTCGCCGCTTTCGCGTTCGGTCGCAGCCATCATCTCCTCGATCATCGCACCCGACAGGCCTTCGCCCGCCAGCGGCGCGACATCGCGCGCATCGACCCGCACATGCAGGCAGTGCAGATGCGCGTTCCATATCCGGGCAACCATCAGCGCGGTGGCCATGGCGGCCTCCCCGGCGGCGGTCCCGGTCAACGGCAGCAGCAGGCGGCGATAAGCCATCGCGCCCTCCCTTCCAGATTGAGAAGCCTTCCCGGAAAAGAGTTTAGGCCTCAGGCGCCGCGAGACAACCCCAAGGCTTTGCGTGCCGCTTCGAGAGGTGACGCAGCGTTAAGGATAAGCCACGCCATCGGCCCGGGATCGACCTTCGCGGCCCCTTCCAGCACGGCGACATCGGCATCCGACGCATCGCGTACGGCCGCCGCGCCGCGTGCCTCGACACGCTGGCGCAGCAGGCCGAGCGGGCCTTGCAGCCAGAAGCCGGTGAAGGGATGGGGGTGCGCGATGGCTTCGGCTTCTGTTCGCCGCGCCGGGTTCAGGAAGACGGCATCCATCACGACCGAATGGCCCGTCGCCAGCGCCTGGCGCGCCAGGGTGGCGAGTTCGGCGTGCACGGCGACGCTCATCGCTTCGGCATAGGCGCTCTCGGGCAGCGTCTCCTCCGGTGCCACGCCGGCCAGGCGCTTGCGGGTCTCGTCGCTGCGCAGATGCAGCGCCCCGGGTGCGGCGCCGAGATCGGGGGCGAGGCGCCGGGCGAGCCAGGTCTTGCCCGTGCCCTGCAAGCCGCCCACGGCCACGACCCGCGGCGGCACCGGCGCCAGCAGCGATTCCGCCACCGTGAGATAGGAGAGGCCATCGCCACCCTTCCGCGCCTCGACATGGGCGCGGACCATGGCGCGCAGCGCCATCCAGAAGGGCAGCGCGGCGAGCAGGCCGACATCCGCCTCGCGCGCCAGGTAGCGGTTCAGCACGCGGTTCGCCTCTGCCCGCAGGCCCCGGCGCAGCAGGTCCATCAGCAGGAAGGCCAGATCGTAGCCGGTATCGGTCGTTGCCAGCGCCTCGTCGAATTCGAGCGCGTCGAAGGGGGTGGGCCGACCATCGATCAGGCACAGATTACCGAGGTGCAGGTCCCCATGGCAGCGCCGCACTCGCCCCGCCGCCGCCCGCTGGGCCAGCAGCGGCGCCAGCACCGCCAGTGCCGCCTCCATTCGTGCCGCCAAGGCGGCGATGCGGGCCTCCGGCAGGCCGGTGGAGCGGCAATCCCGGACATTGCCGGCCAGCACCCGGCCGGCGGCCGCCGGTGCATCGAAGCCTGGTGCAACCGGAATCGCGGCACGGTGAGAGGCGAGCACGGCGTCCGCCACCTGGTCGAGCATTGGGCCATCGAGGTCGCCACGATCCGCCACGGCATCGAGGAAATCGGCAGCGGGAAGTGGCGTCATCCGCAGCACCCAATCCACCACCTCGCCGTCTCCGCCCAGCGCCAGCACGCCATCGGCCGCTCGCGTCACCGGCACCACGTCGCGGTAGAACGTGGGCGCCAAAGGCTGGTTCAGCGCCAGCTCCCTCCGGGCAAAACGCTGCCGCGCCTCCAGCGGGGAGAAGTCCAGGAAGCCGAGGCGGACCGCCTTCTTCAGCTTCCACGCCGTCTCCGCGCCGACATAGATGGCGGAGATATGCGTCTCGATCGGCGCGGCGCCAGACAGGCGGGCGAGCAGCGCCGCCGCCCCCGCCTGCTCGGCCGGGATGGTCACGGGTAGAGCATCTCCAGCTCCCAGCCGGCAGCCGCCCGATGGAACACGCGGCGTTCATGCAGGCGAAAGGGCATGTCCCGCCAGAGTTCCATGCGCTGGGGTACCAGGCGGAAGCCGGACCAGAAGGCAGGGCGCGGGATCTCGCCCAGGCCGAATTTCAGCGTGTGCTCCGCCACTGACTTTTCCAGCGCCCAGCGGCCCTCCAGCGGGCGGGACTGCCGGCTCGCCCAGGCGCCGATGCGCGAGCCGCGGGCGCGGGAGGCGTAGTAGGCATCGGCCTCCTCCGCGCTCACCGGCTCGACCGGGCCTTCGACGCGGACGGAGCGGTGCAGGGTCTTCCAATGGAAGCACAGCGCCGCGAAGGGATTGGCCGCGAGTTCGCCACCCTTCCGGCTTTCGAGGTTGGTGTAGAAGACGAAGCCGCGGGCATCGACATCCTTCAGCAGCACCATGCGGGCGGAAGGGCGGCCATCGGGCGTGCAGGTGGCGAGGCAGACGGCATTGGGGTCATTCGGCTCGGAGGTCGCGGCTTCCGCCATCCAGGCCGAGAAGGCGGCGATCGGGTCTTCGGTCGCTGGGCTTCGGTCGGAGGAAGTGGGCTGGGGCGTGTCCAAGGCAATTCTCCTGGGTCTCGGGGCCGGGGGCGCGATGGGCTCGCCCCTTGCCCGGGACAGGGGCATGTGCCACCACGACCCTACCTCCGCAACCAAGTCCCGGTCCTAATTCCATGCCCGATGCCGATATGACCGACCCCGCGCCCCAGGGCGTGCCTCGCGGCACGCTGATGCAGGGCAAGCGAGGCGTCATCATGGGCGTCGCGAATGACCGCTCCATCGCCTGGGGCGTTGCCCAGGCGCTGGCGGCGCAGGGGGCCGAGATCGCCTTCACCTATCAGGGGGATGCGCTGGAGAAGCGCGTGCGCCCGCTGGCGGAAAGCGTCGGCAGCACGCTGGTCCTGCCCTGCGACG
>CANJXD010000521.1 GCA_947478535.1 Acetobacteraceae bacterium | reverse complement strand
TCGCCGCCCGGCCGGAGCCAGTCGGCTGAAAGTTGATCGCGGTCGCGGTGCCCATGGACGCTGGCGCGGGCATGCCGCCATCGCTCAGTTTCTCCGCGCGCGGAAAGCTGAACTGATACACGCCGCCGTTGGGCTTGCCCTTGCCATCCATCAGCCGGTCGAGCGCGGCGGTGTCGAGGGCGATTGGCGGCGACGAGCCCGCGCCAGCGGACGGCGGCTGCGAGTCCCTTGATGGTGCCGTCATCGGTGTACGGCTGGCGGCGAGCGCTTCGCGGAGGGCGGTCGCGAGCTTCACGGGGTCACCATGGCCGCCGATGTGCATGTACATGGTCGCGGGCGCGGAACGAAGCAGATGGTTGTGGAGCGCGGTGATCGTGAAGCCGGATGCCAGCAACCGGCTCATGACCGGATTTACCTCCTCATGCGTCAGCACGAGGTCACCCATGACCATCACGTCATTGCCCATGGGGTGGAACGCCGCCCAGGAGCCGAGGGCAAGCGCCGGCTTGATTGCCACACCGTCGAGCTGGACGTTAAGATCGCTGCGCGGGAACCCATACCGGCGAACGCCGTCGGGCTGCGTCGTTCCCGCTCGGCCGAGGCTCTTGTCCACGAGCGCCCACCTGTCGCCGTGCGCCTCGGGCGGTGTCGCTTGCGGGTTTGTCTGGGCGGCGGCCGGTGCGGCGAGCGCGATCGCCAGCGGGAGCAACAAGTGACGCAATGCTTCTCTCCTCGATCTCAATTGGTTTGTCGGCATGGGAAGCGCTGGCGTAGCGCCATCGTCACACCCGCCAACCGGGGCAGGTTGGCTGCGTGACGGTTCTCTACCGCCCACGCCGGGAAGATACGGCTCAGCTCGCCCGATCGGACGCCCCGGCCGCAGATTCCGGCTTCGCTGCCGCCGTTGCCGAAAGCGGAAAGCGTCTCGGCGGCACCAGCGAGATACGCTTCGCACCGACCGTTCACCTTCCTTTTCGTCTCGTCGACACACGTCCGATAGAACTGCGTAACCGTCTCATAGCGAGGTTGGGCCGCGGCAGACGAGGCCGCTGGGCACGCCAGGCACGCCAGCATGGCGGCAGCACCTGATCCAACAGCTCGCATTGCGGTCTCCTCACCCCAACTTTTAATCCACCCAAGCAAACGATACAAGTGTACGTTCGTTGCGTCGCTATGTTACAGTTGCTTCATGGCTGATGCTTCTTCGCCCGAGCCCCGTGACTGGCTGCTCCTGATCCCACAGCTCCCGGCCAAGCCCGCCTATCTGCGCGTGCGGGTCTGGCGGCGCTTGCAAGCAATGGGAGCCGCTCCCCTCAAGAATGCCGTTCACGCGCTCCCTGCTCGCGACGACACCCGCGCGCTCTTCGAGGAACTCAGAGCGGAGATCACCGCAGGGGGTGGCGAGGCGTTGATCCTGAAAGCCCGGCTAGTTGAGGGGATGGTTGATGCGGAGCTTCGCGCCGTGTTCGACGCGGCCCGCGACGCGGATTACGAGGAGTTGGCGCGCGAAGCGCGTATGATCGCCAAGGCGGAATACGTGTCGTCCGCCGACGTCCGCCGCCTGCGTAAACGCCTGGACGAGATCGCAGCGGTCGACTTCTTCGGCGCGCATGGACGGCAGGCGGCGGACGCCGCGATAGCCCAAGCGGAGGGGCGCGCCGGCCGCCACCCGGACGTGAGCGGGCCGGGAGCGCCGGAGCTGACGCCGGCGGAGCTGAAAGGCCGCACTTGGGTCACGCGCCGGCACGTGCATGTCGATCGCATCGCCTCGGCCTGGCTTATCCGCCGGTTCATCGACCCGAGCCCCAGCTTCAAGTTCGTGGACGGCAAGGACTACCAGCCCGAGCCCGGCGAGCTTCGCTTCGACATGGCGGACGCGGAGTTCACGCACGAAGGCGACCACTGCACCTTCGAAACGCTGACATATCGGACGGGGCTCGACGGCGATCAGGCGCTCGTTGCACTTGCCGAGATCATCCACGACCTCGACATCGCCGACGACAAGTTCGGTAGGCCGGAGACCGCCGGCATCGCCGCGCTCATCAATGGCATCTGCGCGAGCACCGACGGCGACAACGAGCGCATTGCCCAAGGGTCGGGCGCGCTCGATGGCTTCTACGCACATTTCACCAAGCGACGCGGCGCATAAGGGGAGCAGGACATGTCGAGCATCGAACATCCTGCCCCGGCGAGCGCGGCTCTGGATGAAGCCCAGCCGCCAGAGCTAAGTTATCCCGCGCTATTCTTGCGCTTCTTGCGCTTCGGCATGATGGCGTTCGGCGGCCCCGTAGCGCAGATCGCAATGATCCGGCGCGAGCTGGTGGACGAGGAACGCTGGATACCCAGCGACCGATTCAACAAGCTGCTCGCAGTTATGCAGGTGCTTCCCGGGCCGGAGGCGCATGAACTCTGCGTCCATCTCGGCATCCGCGCCAAGGGGCGACTGGGCGGCCTTCTGGCAGGGCTCGGCTTTATGTTGCCCGGCCTCGTGCTCATGCTCGCGCTTGCCTGGGCGTACACGCGGCTCCCGATTCAAGGAACGCTCCTCGGAGCCGCATTCTTGGGCATCCAAGCAGCGGTGATCGCCGTCATTGTCCGCGCGGTCCATCGCATCGGTGAGCACATCTTGTTCGACCCGTGGCTTTGGGCCGCAGCGATTGCGGCGGCGGCCGCCTCGCTCGCCGGCGTCAGCTTCTGGATCGTGCTTCCGGCGGCCGGCGCGGCCTACGCGCTCGGATCAACCGGGCGCTACGCGCTCGCCGCGGTCGTGGTCGCGCTTGCCGTTGGCCTGGCGGCTCTGACCTGGGCAGGAAGTCCCGGGGGTGCCGAAATAATGACGGGCACCAAGGAACCAGCGCCTGCCATCGCCGCGCTGTTCTGGGCGGGATTGAAGGGTGGACTCCTGACCTTCGGCGGAGCCTACACCGCCATCCCGTTCATCCGCAACGATACGGTCGGCCGGGGATGGATGACCGACGCGCAGTTCCTTGATGGCTTGGGTCTGTCGGGCATCCTGCCAGCCCCCCTCGTGATCTTCGCTACCTTCGTGGGTTGGATCAGCGGCGGCCTTGCTGGCGCGCTTGCCATGACCGCTGGCATGTTTTTGCCCGCCTTCGCGTTCTCGCTCCTGCTCTACGATCGACTGGAAGCGGTGGTCGAACATAAGCGATTGCAACTCTTCCTGGCGGGCGTGGCGGCCGGCGTCGTCGGCCTGATTGTGGTCACCGTTGTTGATCTTGCCCGAACCACGGGCGCACGCACGCCGAACCTGATCGTAAGCGCGCTCATCTTCGCGGTCTCGCTGGCGATTATGTACCGGTGGAAGAGCAAGCTCGCCACGCCGGTTGTGCTGGCGATTGGGGCGGCAATCGGTGCCATTGCGCTGAGCTGACGGTTGTTGATGACTAAGGCTGTTCCTTCTCGCCCCAGCGTTGTCGCAGAAGCGGCGACGCTGGGAAGTCAGAATATTTGCGACATTGACTAAGCGAATAAGCTGTTAAGCGACAAACTGCTTTTCGCCCTTTTAGGCTCCAGCAGCCAGCGGTTTCCGAGGCTACCCGCTCTTGCGGCCGTTCTCGCGTGAAGCGGCGATCTTGGCTGCGGTCGGTCACCTCCCCCATGCCAGACTCGATACAGGCAGCGCGACCACTCGGCCCAGGAAGCAGGCGGCGCGGATGCTGAAATGCGAGTGCTCGACGTGCGGCTATACCGTCAGGACCGCGCGCAAATGGCTGGAGACAGTGGGCGCACCTTTGTGCCCGGTTGAGGGGGCATGGCCCGATGCGCCACGATCTGATCGGCGACGAAACTGAGGACGGACGTGACTAAGCGACTAATGCCCTTTACGACTAAGCGGCTAAGCTCCATAAGCCGCTTAGCCGCTTAGTAGGAGCAGCAGCTATGCAAGTATGGGCCGTCATCGCGCAAAAGGGCGGGCAATCCAAAACCACCCTCTCAACCGGATTCGCCGTCGAGGCGGCGCGGGAGGGGGCGTCGGTCGTTATCCTCGATGCCGACGATCGCCAGGGATCGGCGCTCTACTGGTCCGAACGCCGCGACGAGGACGACGTGATGGTGAAGGACAGCAGCGTTGCCGGTCTGCCGCTCCACGTCTCGCGCGGGCGCAGCAGCGGCAAGATCGACCTCATCATCATCGACACGCCGGCGAACTCCAAGGACATTGCCATGCTCGCAGCCGAGCAGGCGGATTTCGTCATCATCCCTGTCGCGCCGCGAGGGCTGGAC
>CANJXD010000520.1 GCA_947478535.1 Acetobacteraceae bacterium | reverse complement strand
GCGCAGCATCAGGTGATAGGTGTTGCCGAGCACCATTCGCGCGCCGGTCGCCCGCACGGCATCCGCCGTCATCGCCTTCACCGTGCCGGCGGTGCCGACCGGCATGAACACCGGCGTCGGCACCTCCCCATGCGCGGTCATCAGCGTGCCGGCCCGCGCGGCACCGTCCCGCGCCGCCATTTTCCAGTGCAGCGTCATGCTGGGGCGTCCTCATCCGCACGGAACAACAGGCTGGCATCGCCATAGGAGAAGAAGCGGTACTCGGCGGCGATGGCATGGGCATAGGCCGCGCGCATCCGCCGCGTGCCGGCGAAGGCGCTGACCAGCATCAGCAGGGTGGAACGCGGCAGGTGGAAGTTGGTCAGCAGCGCATCCACCACCCGGAAGCGATAGCCCGGCAGGATGTAGATGCCCGTCAGACCCCGAAAGGGTGCGATCGTGCCATCGGGCGCGGCGGCGCTTTCCAGCGTCCGCAGCGCGGTGGTGCCGATGGCGACGATGCGGCGGCCTTCCGCGCGGGCGGCATTGATGGTGGCGGCAGCGTCAGGCGTCACCTCGCACCATTCGCGGTGGATGTGGTGAGCGCGCGGGTCGTCGTCCCGCACCGGCAGGAAGGTACCGGCGCCGACATGCAGTGTCACCGTGGCGCGCTTCACGCCGCGGGCCTCCAGCGCCGCGACCAGCCCCGGGGTGAAGTGCAGGCTCGCGGTCGGCGCGGCGACGGCCCCGGGTTTCTCCGCGAAGATCGCCTGGTAGTCCGACACATCGGCCGCGCCAGGCTTGCCATCCCGATGGATATAGGGGGGCAGGGGTACTTCCCCGGCCTTCTCCAGCGCCACGGCGAGCGCGGCCTGGTCCGGCCCGAAATCGAGCACAGCCGTGCCGCCATCCCGTTCCACCACACGGCAGGTGCAGCCCTCCGCGCCCTCGATCGCGACGGTGTCCCCGACGCGCAGGCGCTTGGCGTTGCGGATCAGCGCCTGCCAGAGCCCGCCGCCCTCAGCCCGGTTGAGCATGATCTCGACCCGGGCTTCGCCGCGCCGGCCATGCAGGCGGGCGGGGATGACGCGGGTGTCGTTCACCACCATGACATCGCCTGGCGCGAGCAGCCCCGGCAGGTCCAGCACGCCGTGGTCGGCCAGCCCATCGGGCCGCACGACGAGCAGCCGCGCGGCATCACGCGGACGCGCGGGCGCCTGGGCGATCAGGCGCTCGGGCAGCGCGAAATCGAAATCATCGGTCCGGAGGTCTTGGACCGGCGCTGGGGCGGGGGCCTCGGGCATGGGCGCGGCTAGTGGCCCGGCCGGCTGGGATTGTCCAGCATCGGGCTCGTCCAGCATCGGGCTTGTCCACCGGCGGGGTTCGCCGATCCGTCATGGGCGCCGGGCGCATTTCCGCGTAGGCTGCCCGCAACCCAGTCCCCAATCCTGCGGAGCGCCCCATGCGCCTTGTCGCCGCCCTTCTCCTGCTTCTGCTCGCTGGCGGCCCGGCCGCCGCCCAATCGCCGCGCGCCACCGCCGAAGCCACGTCCGGCGGGTCCGCCCCCTTCACCTTCGTGGCGTTCGGCGACATGCCCTATTGCGTCCCGCAGGCACCGGAGGCCTGCCCGGCGGAGTTCGGCCGCGTCGCCCGCCTGATGCGGGACATCAACGCGGCGCAGCCGGCCTTCTCGATCTTCGTGGGCGATACCAAGGGCGGGTCCGAGATCTGCTCGGATGACCGGCTGCTGCAGCCCCTCACCTGGATGATGCTGGCCGCCGCGCCGCTGATCTACACGCCGGGCGACAATGAGTGGACCGATTGCTGGCAGGATCGCGGCGGCCGCTACGACCCGCTGGAGCGCCTGGCCTTCCTCCGTGCCCGCTTCTTCCCCGACAGCTTCAGCCTCGGCCGCCAGCGCCTGCGGCTGACCCGGCAGGCGGATGTCGAACCCGCCCACGCCATTTTCGTGGAGAATGCGCGCTGGAGCCGCGCCGGCGTGGTCTTCGCCACGCTGCACGCCATGGGCAGCAACAACAACCGCCCCACCGAGCCGGGCGAGCGCCCCACCAGCACCCCGCCCGCCGGCGCCCTGGAGGAATTCCAGGCCCGCGACGCCGCCAATATCGCCTGGCTCGCCAGCACCTTCGCCGAGGCCCGGTCGGCGAATGCCCCCGCCGTCGTGCTCAGCTTCCAGGTCGACATGTACTACGCCCAGCGCTGCCCCGGCCCGAGCCAGGACAGCGGCGTGCGCGCCTTCCGCGACGCGCTGCACCGGGAAGCCGCGGCCTTCGGCAGGCCGGTCCTCTCGATCCACGGCGACAGCCATTTCTGGCTGCACGACAAGCCCTTCCCCGGCGCGCCGAACCTGACGCGCATCATGGTGCCAGGGGAGCGCGACGTGCGGGCGGTGCTGGTGGCAGTGGATCCGGCGGCGGCGGAGCCCTGGAGCTTCAGCCTGATCGGCGCCGCCGACCGCCTGGGCCGCAATAGCTGCTGAGCGGCGCGGCCTGAGGCGGATTTCCTAGCTATTACCCGCCCACCCTGACCGACGAAACTTCCTCGCCCGCTTCGCCCTATCCCGCCCGCACCAGCCCCCGCGCCGGGGCCACCGCATCGCTATCCGGGAAGGCCTGAGCGACGGCGCTGGCGGGCAGGCGGAGATGGTCGCGCAGCAGGCCCTTGGCGATGGCACGCAGGTCCGTCGTCGGGCGCAAATCCCGGTTTTCCAGCAGCGCGTCCCGGCCGAGGCCCGGCCAATCCGCCACCACCCGGCCGCCCGCCACGGCACCGCCTGCGAGGAAGGCGACCCCGCCGGTGCCGTGGTCCGTACCCTGGTTGCCATTGACCCGCGCCGTGCGGCCGAATTCCGTCACGACCAGCACCGCCGTCCGCGCCCAGATCGGCCCGAGCGCCGTCTGCAATTCGGCCAGCCCGGCATCCAGCGAGCGGAGCGGTGCGACGATGCGCGCGGCCTGCTGGGCGTGGGTGTCCCAGCCGCCCAGTTCCAGCGCCGCGACTCGCGGCCCGTTCGCCACCGCCATCAATTGCCCCGCCGCCGCGGCCAGGCGCGGGAAGCTGCCGCGATCGGGCTGCGGCACCGGCATGCCGAGGGTGGATTCCGCGAAGCCGCGGGCCCGCAGACCCTCCCGGAAGGTGGGGCCGAGCTGGCGGTCCGCGTCATGCAGCGCCGCCAGCCGGTGCACCAGGTCCGGTGAGGGGCGATCCAGCCCGGCGGGGGCGAAGGATCCAACCGGCGTCGGCCCGCGCATCAGCAGCGGCACGCTGGCGCCGATCACCAGCCCGGCGCGCGCCGCGGTTGTGCCGGGCATGGCTTGCAGGGCGCGGTTCAGCCAGCCGCTGGTCAGCCGCTGCTCGCCGCCGCCTTCCAGCAGGTCCTGCGCCTCGAAATGCGACCGGCTGCGATAGGGACCGGCGACCGCGTGCAGCACCGCGGCCTGGTTGGCGCGGAACATCTCATGCAGTGTGGAGGCTGCGGGGTGCAGGCCGAAGCTGCCGCCGAGGTCGAGCAGCCCGCCTTCCTGGCCCGGCTCCGGCAGGGCGAGCGGGCCGCGCAGCGGGGCGAAATCCGCATCCGCATAGGGCTGGACGACGAACAGCCCATCCATCGCCCCGCGCAGCAGGATGACGACCAGCCGCCGGTCCCCCGGCGCCTGCGCCAAGGCGAGGCGGGAGGAGCCGAGCACGACGGTGCTGGCCAGCCCCAGCAGCAGACCACGGCGGGACAGGGAGAAGGAGGCGTGCGGCTTCTGGGGAGGGGTGTTGCGGGTCATCGGCGCATGAACTCCGGGCTGCCGAACAACAGGGTGAGGGCATCGCGCACCGACCCGGCACCGCGCATCGCCGCCACGGTGGAAGCCGGGGCGAGGGGGCCGAGCCCGGCCTCGGTGACCGCGGCGATATCGGCGCGGCTGGCGGCGCCGGCCAGGCTGTAGGCCCATTCCGTGCGGCGCAGCAGCGCCTCCGGCCCCGACCAGCCTGCGAGGTCATCCGCCCAGCCATTCGGCTGCGGCGCCGTCCAGAGCGGCTGACCGAGCGCCTGCATCCCGCCGATGACCGGCTCCGGCTGCTGGATTCCGGCGGCGCGGGTGACGGCGAGGACATAGTCGGAGGGGCGGCGGAATTTCGACAGGGGCGGGGCCCAGGCCTGCGGCAGGGCGACCAGCGCCCGGCAGGTGGCGCCGAGGTCGCCCTCCGTCTGGCGCAGCACGGCTTCCAGTGCGCGCACGGCCTCCGGCGGCGGATCAT
>CANJXD010000519.1 GCA_947478535.1 Acetobacteraceae bacterium | reverse complement strand
GAGCTTCCGCCACAAGGGTCAGGCCAGCTGGGGCGTCGTCGGTGATGGCGTGATCCATGACGTCGGCGCCGTGCTGCACCGGCTGCCCGACCTGAAATCCGCCATCGCCGCCGGGGCGCTGGACGCGGCGCGCGATGCCGCTTCGGGCGCACCGAAGATCGCGCTCGACGCCATCGAATGGCTGCCGGTGATCCCCAACCCGGACAAGGTGCTTTGCATCGGGCTGAACTACGAGGAACACCGCAAGGAAACCGGCCGCTCGGTCGTCGGCAACCCCACCATCTTCACGCGATTCGCCAATAGCCAGACCGGCCACCTCGCGCCGCTGGTGCGCCCGAAGGTTTCGACCGATTTCGACTATGAGGGGGAGCTTGCCGTCATCATCGGTGCCTCCTGCCGCCATGTCGGCAAGGATGACGCCTTCGCGCAGATCGCGGGCTATGCCTGCTACAATGACGGCAGCGTGCGGGATTGGCAGCGCCACACGCACCAGTTCACGCCGGGCAAGAATTTCTGTGGCACCGGCCCCTTCGGACCCTGGATGGTGACGCCGGATGAGGTTGGCGCCATCGGCCCGCAGCGCCTGCAGACCCGCGTCAACGGCCAGGTGGTGCAGGATGCGAAGCTGGACGAAATGCTGTTCGATATCCCGACGCAGATTGCCTACTGCTCCACCTTCACGCGGCTGGAGCCGGGCGATGTCATCGCCACGGGAACCCCGGGTGGCGTGGGTGCCAAGCGCACGCCGCCGCTGTGGTTGAAGCCCGGTGACATCGTGGAAGTGGAGATCGAGCGCGTCGGCCTGCTGCGCAACACCGTGGCCGACGAGACCTGACGCCAACCGCATCAACGGGAGGAAACGCCAATGAAAAAAACCACCAACACCCTGTCGCGCCGGGCTCTGCTCGGCGCGGTGGCGGCCCTGCCGACGGCGCCCGCGCTGGCACAGACGGACTGGCCGCGCCGGGCCGTGCGCATCATCGTGCCGCAGCCGCCTGGCGGCAATCTCGACATTCTCGTGCGCGCCGTGGCGGAAGGGTTGCGCCAGGAACTCGGGCAATCCTTCGTCGTGGAAAACCGCGCGGGGGGCAACAGCGTCATCGGCCTGGAAGCCTGCGCGCAGGCGGCGCCGGATGGCACGACTTTCGCCGCCGTGAATATCGAGGTGATGACGACGATGCCGCATGCGGAGCCCGCCCTGTTCGCGCGCTTCGCAGCCATCGAGCCGGTGACGCAACTGGCCTCGGCGCCGAGCATCCTCGTGACCAGCACCGATGTGCCGCCGGGCAGCCTGCGCGACTTCGTGATCTGGGCGCGCGGCCGGCAGGGGCTGAACTACGGCTCCTCCGGCGTCGGGTCGACGCAGCAGCTGCTGTATGAATGGATCAAGGATCGCGACGGCATCCAGATGGAGCATGTGCCGTTCCGTGGCCTCGCCGATGCGATCCGGGAAACGGTGGCCGGGCGCGTGCAGGTCAGCTACTCCGCGCTCGCCCTGGTGATGCCGCATATCCGCGTGGGAAGGCTGCGGCCGCTGGCCATTCTGGGCGCGACGCGGCATCCGGAGCTGCCGGACACGCCCTCGATGGTCGAGCTCGGCTACAACTTCCCCTATGGCGGCGCCTGGTGGGGCCTCGCGGCGCCGCCCGGCACGCCGGCCGTGATCCAGGAGAGGCTGGCGCAGGCCGTGCGATCCGTGGTGACGAATGAGGATTTTCGGGCCCGGATCCTGGGCCCGCAATTCTTCAACGGCATTGGCAATACGCCGGCCGAATTCCGCGCCATCATCCTGCGAGAGCGAGAGGCGAGCGTGCAGCTGGTGCGCCTTGCGGGGCTGCTGCCACCGGCGCGATAGCAAACGCCGGCGGAAGCTGAGGCTTTCGCCTGCCAGCGGTGAAAGCCGATGGACCGGACTTATGACCTATCCTAGCCTTCGTCCAAACGAAGGCCAGGAAGCGCATGTCCAGTATCACCCGGCACCTCGTGCAAACGCGGTTCGGCCAAGTGCATTGCCGGGAGACCGGTGGGGGAGCGGGCCATGGCCCGGCCCTCATCAGCATGCACATCAACCAGCAATCCTCGGCCCTGCACCTGGAACTGCTGGCAGCGCTGGCGCCCGGCGCGCGCGCCATCGCCTTCGACTACCCAAGCCACGGCATGTCGGACCCGATCGACTTTCAGCCCAGCATCGAGGATTACGCGGAGTGCGCGCTGGCGGTGCTGGATGGCCTGGGCATCGAGAAGGCGGCGGTGCTGGGGGAGGCGACGGGCGCGGCGGTGGCCATCGAACTCGCCGCCACCCATGCCGCGCGCGTCACGCAGGCCGTGCTGGTGAACTGTCCCTTCTACAAGGACCAGGCCCAGGCCCATGCGGTGCACGCACCGCTGAAGAATGACCTGCGCCCCGCCGATGCCAGCGGCTTCCCGCTGACGCGCACGCTCGACTTCATGCGGGACCGGGACCCCGGCCACGCGCCGCTGCACCCCGACCAATCCTGGATGGACCGGATCAACCAGGCGCAGATCGCCGTGGGCCGGCGGCGCTGGCAGGCGCTGGATGCGCTGAATGCCTACGACATCGGCAGCGGCATGAAGCGCATCTCTCGCCCGACGCTGCTGCTGATGGGCGAGCATTTCCACTACACCCACCTGATCGACAACTACCGCGCGCTGATCCCGACGCTGGTCGCGGCGGAGGTGATCCCGGGCGCGCGCTTCTGCATGGCGTGGGAAAAGGCGGCGGAGATCGGGCCGCGCGTGCTGCGCTTCATGCGCGACGAAACCTGAGGGGGATGCGATGACCGAGACTGGCAGGCGGCAGGCCCTTGTCACGGCGGTGGCGGCGTCGCTCGCCCCCACCATCGCGCGGGCGCAGGGCGTGGAGGGCTGGCCGAACCGGCCGGTCACCGTCATCTCGCCCTATCCACCCGGGGGCGGCAGCGACATCGTCGCGCGCGCCGTCGCGCGGGCCTTGCAGGAAGCGCTGCGCCAGCCCTTCGTGGTGGAAAACCGCAGCGGCGCGGCGGGCAGCCTCGGTGCCGCACAGGTCGCCCGCGCCAGGCCGGATGGCTACACCATGCTGGTCGGCGGCAGCAGCCCGATCGCGGCCAACAAGCTGCTGTACCGCAATCTGTCCTACGACCCTGAACGCGACTTCACGCCGCTCTCGCTGGTGGCCGAGGCACCGCTCGCGATCATCGCCCATCCCAGCCTGCCGGTCCGCACGCTGGCTGAGGTGATCGCGTATGTCAGGGCGCGGCCGGACGAGGTTGCCTGCGCGAATGCCGGCAGCGGCTCGAAGGGCCACCTCGCCGTCATCATGCTGTCCATGCTCACCGGCATGAAGCTGAGCCACATTCCCTATCGCGGCAGCACGCCGGCGCAGACCGATCTGCTGTCCGGCACGGTGAAGCTCGGCATCGACACGGCCTCGATCTACGTCCCGCATATCCTGTCGGGGGCGCTGCGCGGCATCGCCGTGACATCGTCGCGCCGCATGGCGCGGCTGCCCGCGGTCCCGACCGTGGCCGAACAGGGCATCGCCGGCTACGAGGCGACGGTCTGGTACGGCGCCGTAGCACCCGCAGGCCTGCCGCCGGCCATCGCGTCCCGGATCGCTGAGATCATCGACGCCTGGGGCAAAAGCGCGGCCGGCGCGGCGATGCTGGAGGAACTCGGCATGGCCGCGATCGGCGGCACGCCACAGGACCTGGCCCGCGCCGTGACGCAGGAAATCGCCATCTGGCGCCCGATCGTCGAGGCCAGCGGCATGGTCGCGGATTGACCTACGGGATCGAGGCCGGGAACTGGTGCACACCATCAGGCCCCAGCGGCAGCTGGGTGACGGACAGCACCGCCGAGATGGGCAGCCGGGCATAGAGATGCGGGAACAACCCGGGCCGGCTGCTGCCGGAGGCCGGTTCCCACTTCAACGCATCGCCGAGCCGCGCCGCATCGGCCTCGATCAGCCAGAGATCGGCGACGCCGGCGCGATGCTTGGCCGCGCTACCGCGCAGCTGCGCGGCGGTGGAGAAATGCAGGAAGCCGTCCCGCGCATCATGCGCGCTGCCGGCATACTCGCCCGCCGCTTCCGCCGCGCGCCAATCGGCTTCCCGCACCATCGTGTAGATCCGCGCTTCCATCACCCGCTCCGGCCTGTCCGCAGCGGCTTTCAGCCCAGCGGGCGATAGAAGACAAGCCCGCCGAGTTCCGCCGTCGGCACCAGGCCGATCGCCCAGCGCGGCAGCGTCTC
>CANJXD010000518.1 GCA_947478535.1 Acetobacteraceae bacterium | reverse complement strand
TGCGCGCCGTCGCCGATGCCGAGGGCATGCCGGTGACCGCCGCCGCACCGGTGCCGATGGTGGCTGCGGTGACGCCGGATGGTGCGGGATGGGTTGTACGCTTCCGCCCGCACGCCCGCATGTTCAGCCACGCGAACGACACGCTGCCGCTGGTGCGCGCATTGAAGAGATTGGGCGAGGTGGCGGCGGTGGCCGACCTTTCCGCCCTGCCGACGCTGGAGGCGCTGGAGCCGGAGGATGCCTACATCGCCTGGACCTTCACCATCACCGGCGGCGTGAGCCGTGCTGCGGTGGAGGAAGTGTTCGAGTTCGTCACCGATGACTGCGACCTGACCATCGAGGCGATCGCACCCCCGGTCGCGATCCAGCAACCAGACGCGGCCACGGCAGCGGTCGCGGAGCAGGAACGGCCTGTAGAACTTGCGCCTGCCGCGCCGCGCGGCGAACAGGCGCCGGCGATGCAATCGGTGCGCGTCGATGTTACGAAGGTCGATCGGCTGGTCAATCTGGTGGGCGAGTTGGTCATCAACCAAGCCATGCTGCAACAGCTTGGCGCCAGCCTGCCGCCGGACCTCTGCCCTGGCCTCATCGGAGGGCTCGAGACGCTGTCCCAGCACCTGCGCGAGTTGCAGGAAGGCGTCATGGCCATCCGGACCCAGCCGGTGAAATCCGTCTTCTCCCGCATGCCACGCCTGGTGCGCGAATTGTCCTCGCAACTCGGCAAGGAGGCGCGGCTGATCGTGACGGGGGAGGGGACGGAGATCGACAAGACCGTCGTCGAGCAACTCGCGGACCCGCTGACGCATCTGCTGCGCAACGCGATGGACCACGGGCTGGAAACGCCGGCCCAGCGTGAGGACGCCGGGAAGCCGCGCCAAGGCACCGTGCATCTCGGCGCCGAACAGCGCGGCGGGCGTATCCTCATCGAGCTTTCGGATGATGGTCGGGGGATCGACCGGCAGCGTGTGCTGGCCCGGGCCCGGGAACGCGGCCTGGTGCCGCTCGATGCCGTGCTGTCCGACAGCGAGATCGATGACCTGATCTTCCTCCCCGGATTCTCCACCGCCGCCGCCGTCTCCGCCGTCTCTGGCCGTGGTGTCGGCATGGATGTGGTGCGGCGGAACATCCAGGCGCTCGGCGGGCGGGTGACGGTGGAAAGCCGGGCGGGCCATGGCTCCCGCTTCGTGCTGTCGCTGCCGCTGACGCTCGCGGTGCTGGATGGGCTGGTCGTCGCCGTCGGGCGGGAATCCTACATCCTGCCCATCGCCTCCATCGTCGAAAGCCTGCGGCCGCGGCGGGAGGATATCCACGCCATTGTCGGGCGCGGCGATGTGCTCGCCATTCGTGGCGCCTACATCCCGCTGCTGCCGCTGCATGCGCGCTTCGGCGTGATCAATGCGGAACGTGATCCGTCCCGCGGCATCGTCGTGATCGTTGAGACCGACAATGCCGGCCGCGTCGGCCTGCTGGTGGATGACCTGGTGGGTCAGCAGCAGGTGGTGGTGAAGAGCATCGAGTCGAACTACGGGCCCATCAGCGGCATCGGTGGCGCAACGATCCTCGGCAATGGACGGGTTTCGTTGATCCTGGATGTGGGCGGGCTGGCGGCGGGCGCGCTGCGTCCGGGGATGCAGCGCGCGATGGCGGGTGCGGAAGCACCGGTCGCTCTGAACTGAGAAAGGACGTCAGCAATGGAAACCGCAGCAGCGATTGCCGCAGGGGGGATCACGCCCCCGCCGAGCGCAGTGACCGCCATGGCAGGGCAGTACATCACCTGCACGCTGGATGCCGCGGAATACGGCATCGACATCATGGCGGTACGGGAGATCAAGGGCTGGGCGGAAACGACCAGCATCCCGCATTCCCCGCCCTGGATCCGCGGCGTGATCAACCTGCGCGGCGTGATCGTGCCGATCCTGGATCTGCGCGCGCGCTTCGGGATGGAACCGACGGAACCGACACCGATGCATGTCGTCGTCATCATCCAGACGGCAACGCGCACGGCCGGGCTGCTGGCCGATGCCGTGTCAGACATCATCACCGTGGGTCACGACGAAATTCGCGCGGTGCCGGAGATCGGCGCCGCAGCACCGGAACGCCTGCTGTCGGGCCTCATCCCGCGTGAGCGCGGCATGGTCTCCATCGTCTCGCTCGAGAACCTCCTCACCATGCAGGAAGAGTTCCTGCCACACAGCGCCCCCGTCACGGTCAGCTGATCAAGAAGGCCAAGTCTATGTTCATGTCGAGGGCCGCGAAGGCCATTCTCCCCACCGGCTTCACCGATCGGCGTTCCGGCACGGATCGCCGTGCTGTGGCCCGGGAAATGCAGGCCGCGATGGCCGCACTGGATCGCAGCCAGGCGCTGCTGACGCTGTCGGTGGAAGGGACCATCCTCGGGGCCAATGCGCGCTTCGCGGCGCTTCTGGGTGTGCCGGCCGATGCGCTGGTGGGTCGCCCGCACGCTGCGCTGCTGACCGATGCGGAGCGTGATGGCGCTTCGTTCCGCCGCTTCCGTGACGCGCTGGCGCACGGGACGGATGCCCATGTCAGCCTCATCCATCGTGGCCCGGCTGAGCGCGATGTCTGCCTGCGGCTCGAAGGCTGCATGGCTCCTGCGGCATCCGGTGATCCCGCACGCGCCGTCATCGTCGCGCATGATGTGACGGATGAGCGCGCGATGGAGGAACGCCAGCGCTCGGCGAGCGAGGCGGCCGAAGGCCGGCTGCGCGCCATGGATCGGTCCCAGGCGGTGATCGAGTTCGATCTGCAGGGCAAGGTCCTCCACGCCAACGAGAATTTCCTCCGCGCGACGGGCTACACGATCGAGGAAATCCGCGGCCAGCATCATTCGATGTTCGTCGATCCCGCATATCGGGCCTCACCCGACTATCGCGCATTCTGGGAGAAGCTGGGCCGCGGCGAATTCCATGCCGGCCAAAGCAAGCGCATCGCCAAGGGCGGTCGCGAGATCTGGATCCAGGCGAGCTACAACCCGATCCTCGATCGCGACGGCAGGCCGGTGGGTGTTGTGAAATACGCCACCGACATCACCAGCGAGCGGCTGGCGATGGCGGATTACCAGGGGCAGCTCGCTGCCATCTCCAAGGGCCAGGCGGTGATCGAGTTTGGTCTCGATGGCCGGGTGCTGAGCGCGAATGAGAACTTCCTGAGGACGCTCGGCTACCGCCTCGAGGAGATCCGCGGCCAACACCACTCGATGTTCGTCGAGGCGGCAGATCGCCAGAGCCCCGAGTATCGTGGCTTCTGGGACAAGCTGGGCCGAGGCGAGTATGATTCGGGCCAGTACAAGCGCATCGCCAAGGGCGGCGCGGAGGTCTGGATCCAGGCGAGCTACAATCCGATCCTCGATCTCAACGGCAAGCCCTTCAAGGTGGTGAAATACGCCACGGAGATCACGGCATCGAAGATGGCACTGGCCAATTTCGAGGGCCAGATCGCGGCGATCGGCAAGGCTCAGGCTGTCATCGAATTCGACATGGAAGGTCGCGTGCTGCACGCGAATGAAAACTTCCTGACGGTGCTGGGGTATCGGTTGGAGGAAATCCGCGGCCAGCATCACGCGATGTTCGTCGAGGCGGCGCATCGTCAGAGCGCGGAATACCGCAGCTTCTGGCAGAAGTTGGGGCGCGGCGAATACGATGCGGGCCAATACAAGCGGATCGGCAAGGGCGGTGGCGAGGTCTGGATCCAGGCGAGCTACAACCCGATCTTCGACCTCAACGGCAAGCCCTTCAAGGTGGTGAAATACGCCACGGATGTCACCGCGCAGGTGCGCGCGGCGGATGCGCTTGCCCTTGCGGTCTCACAGACCGAGGAGATCGTCGCGGCCGCGCAGCGCGGCGAATTCGACCGCCGGATTCCCCTGGCCGGCAAGGAAGGCGCGATTGCCAGCCTCTGCGGTGGCATCAACGGGATGGTGGATTCCGCCGAGGGGCAGGTGCGGATGGCGGAGGTTCTGAAGCAGGCCGTCGCCGAGACCCAGGTTATCGGCGAGGCGGCGCAGGCGAATGACCTGTCTCGTCGTATCGACCTGACCGGCAAGACTGGTGAGATCGGTGATCTCTGCGCTGGCGTGAACGGGATGCTGGAGACGATGTCCTCCGTCGTCTCGGCGATCACGGAAAGCTGCGGCACCATCGCCACCGCGTCGCGCGAGATCGCGATGGGCAACACGGACCTGTCCCAGCGCACCGAGGAACAGGCGTCCAGCCTGGAGGAAACCTCCGCGAGCCT
>CANJXD010000517.1 GCA_947478535.1 Acetobacteraceae bacterium | reverse complement strand
CGATCATGCGGATGCTCCAGCCGTCACGCCGCCGCAGCTCGATGATCGTACGGTCCACGACCGTCAGCCGTCTTCTCTGAACTGCCATCGAACCACCGTAACCCCTCAAGGAAATCAGTGGTGTTCGCTACGGATGTTGAATCCGCCGTTTCTAACATTCCATCAGTTGTTGGTCTGTATCCATTTGATAAATAACGTGTTTTTTATTGGTATGATATTTGCTGTTCGGGGGATGAACGACGCGCGTTGGCCGCATCGTCAGGCAAGGGGCCTCCCATGAAACATCATCTGACCACCAGGCACACTGCGAAGTTCGGGTCTGCCGCGTGTCTCATAGCCTTTATGGGCCTCGCGGCGCCGGCCATGGCTGGCCCGATGCTGGGAAGCGCCGCCGGTTTCGCCGTGATCGCCGCCACAACCGTGACCAATACCGGACCGACCACCATCCGTGGCGATCTGGGTCTTTTCCCGGGCGCGTCGATCACCGGTATGGGGAGCGTGACGCTGCAGGGCGCCGTGCATCAGACCGACGCCGTGGCGCAGTTGGCCCAACTCGATTCGGTGACGGCCTTCACGACGCTTCAGGCCCTGCCGTTCACTTCCAATCTGACCGGACAGGACCTGGGGACCGTCGGCGTGCTGGCGCCTGGGGTCTATCACTTCGATTCATCCGCCCAGTTGACCGGGGCGCTGGTGTTGGATTTCGCCTCGAATCCCGGCCAGGACTTCATCTTCCAGATCGCCTCCACGCTGATCGTCGCGAGCGCGGCGACCGTGTCGGTCCTGCACGGCTCCGTATCGAGCGGCATCTTCTGGCAGGTCGGCAGTTCGGCGACCCTTGGCACCACCTCGATCTTCGCCGGCAACATCATCGCCGACCAGAGCATCTCCTTGACGACGGGCGCCCGTATCCTCTGTGGCCGGGCGATTGCCCTGCATGCCGCGGTGACGATGGACAGCAACGTCATCTCGAACGACTGCGCCGGCGATGGTGCCCAGGCTTCCGGGCGCACCGATTTCGCGAGCCAGGGTTTCAGCGGCGCGGACCCCGTGACGGTGGTGCCCGAACCCATGTCGCTCTCGCTGCTCGGCTTCGGCGTCGCCCTCCTGGTCGCGGTGACCTCCGTCCCCCGTGGTCGGCGGGCCAAGCTCAACGTCGGGCGGTAGAGCACGATGCGTCCAGTTGGACGCGTTCCATGCTCTATAAACAATTGAATTTACAGCAATATGCGTTCAGATATCTCCACCTGAACGCATATTGTCGTGGTTTGTGGCTGTCCGGACGGGGCGGGGACCCACCCGGTCCGCCTTCACCGCCGTACGCACCGTTCCACCGGCTGCGGCCGGCATGCAGCCTGCCGCAATGCGCGCAGCCGGCCATCCTCGAAGGGGTGGGTCGGCTCCATCCAGCCGCCTTCGTCATTCTCGTTCCAGGCATAGACCAGCGCTGCCCGCGCGGGCTGGGCCGCGGCCACCTCGATCGCGCGGCCGATATGCCGGGTCAGTTCGGCCGGCGTCGGCGCGTCGTAGAAATTCTCGATCCCATCCCCTGGCCGCTGCCAGCCTTCCCACGGCACTGGGTTCTGTACCCGCGGGCGGCGGTCCCACCCCGCCATCGCCGTCGGGATGATCGGGATGCCGAGTGCCGCCTGCTGCGCCCAGCCACGTTCGGCCAGCCCCGCCAGCGCCGCATAGGGCATCGCCCCCCGCGCCCCCTGCCAGGCATAGGCGCTGGCGGCATCGGCGCCGAGCAGCGGCACCCAGCGCCGCGCCTGGTCCGGCACCGGCGTCATGATGACGATATAGGGATTGGCCGCCCCCGCCGCCCGCGCCTGGTGCCGGAAGGCCTCGATCGCCGCCCGCAGCCCCTCGATCCCGCCCCAGTTCTCGACGATCAGGTCATCCGACAGGAAGGCCAGGAAATACAGCGGCCGCCCGCCGGCCACGCGCATCGCATCGGGGTCTGCCAGCAGCGCGGCCTGATCGCGGACCATCTCGCTCGGCGCGCCACGCCGTCCCCATCGCCCGGCTTCCGTGATGAAGCAGAATTTGACCTGCGCCCGTCGCGCGCTGGCGCGATACAGCCGAAAACCCTCGCTCATCGAGGAGCCGGCGGGGTAGCCGACGAAGGCCCAGTAATCCAACCCCGCCTGCGCCGCGAGGCCGATCTGCCGGTCCATCACGGCCTGGGACGGCGGCGGCAGGCGGATCGGCGCCCCGCCCGGCGGCACCTCCGCGAAAAACGGCGCCCGGTTTCGCCATGGCGGCGGGCTCAGTGCGCGTTCCATCGCCTCGGTCGGGCCGGAGCCCGGGGCGTACCAGGCATCCCAGCGGATCGCCCCCAGCGCCACGGGCGCCGGCTGGGACCTGGCGGGCGCCACCGCGAGCGCGCCAAGGCCGGCCACGGCACCCAGACCCGCCAGCAAGCCTCGGCGCGTGACGCCGTTTGATCGGATATCGTGCGCCATCATGGGCTCAGCTTGGCGCGCAAGGCGGCCCCGTCAACCCAGCGGTTTCCCTCGCCCGCAGGCTGGACTAGGTTGCGCCCCGCATGACGGCACCCGAACCCTTCTGGCGCAGGAAGACCCTCGGCGCGATGACGCGCCCGGAATGGGAAAGCCTGTGCGATGGCTGCGGCCGCTGCTGCCTGCACAAGCTGCGCAACGAGGATACCGGCGCCCTGATCTGGACGCAGGTCGCCTGCCGGCTGCTCGATGGCCAGACCTGCCAATGTTCGGATTATGCGAACCGCAAGGCCCGGGTGCCGGATTGCGTGAAGCTCACCCCCGCCAAGCTCGCCACCATCGATTGGCTGCCGCCGACCTGCGCTTATCGCCTGCTGGCGGAAGGGCGGGACCTGCCCTGGTGGCACCCCCTCGTCTCCGGCGACCCGGAGACCGTCCACAAGGCCGGCGTGTCCGCCCGCGGTCGCAGCCTGCCGGAACGCGAGGCCGGCGCGCTGGAAGACCATGCCGTCGCCTGGCCCGGCCGTGTGCCGAAGGCCGCCCGCCCCATCCCGCCTCTGCGGCGGGCCACCGATACCGAGACCTGAAGAAGGACTGATCGCATGAAGGACGCGCTTTTCGGCGGCATCAACGCCGCCGCGCTGACCGGGATGAAGGCGGATCTCTCGCCCGACCTCGACATGTATGCCGCGCATTGCAACTGGCTGCTGGCCAATGGCTGCAACGGCCTCGGCATCCTCGGCACGACGGGCGAGGCGAACAGCTTCGGCTACAATGAGCGGCGCGAGATTCTGGAAGGCATCGTCGGCCGCGGCGTGCCTGCCACGCGCCTGATGCCCGGCACCGGCTGCGCCAGCCTTGGCGATACCGTCGAGCTGACGAAGCACGCGAAGGCGCAGGGTTGCCGCGGCGTGCTCGTCCTGCCGCCTTTCTACTACAAGGCGCCCTCGGATGATGGGCTGTTCGCCTATTTCTCCGAGGTGGTGAACCGCGTCGGTGGCGGTATCGCCCTCTATCTGTATCATTTCCCGCAGCAATCTGCGGTGCCGTTCAGCCTTTCGCTGATCGAGCGGCTGCTGAAGGCCTTCCCGGGCGCCATCAAGGGCGTGAAGGACAGCTCCGGTGACTATGCGAACATGAAGGCGATGATCGACAACTTCTCGAAGGATGGCTTCGAGGTCTATTCGGGCGCCGATAACTTCGTGCAGAAGATCCTGTCCGAGGGCGGTGCCGGCTGCATCACCGCCGCCGCCAACGTCAATGCCCGCTTCGGGCAGATCGTCTACCAGAAGCGCACCGGCGCCGAGGCCGATGCCGCACAGGCCGTGCTGGACGCGACCCGCAAGGCCGCGACCGCCACGCCACTGATCCCCGGCCTGCGCGAGATCATCGCGCGGTCCACCGGCAATGCCGCCTGGCGCAACATCCGCCCGCCGCACCTGCCGCTCTCCACCGCCGAGGGCGACCAGGCCTGGGCCGCCTTCTCCGCCACCGGCGCGCTGCCCCTACCGGGCCTCGGCATGGCGAAGGCCGCGGAATGAGCGGGCCGCTCACCTGCCGCGCACCGGCGATCGGCACCGTGCAGATCGACGAGGACACGGTGAAGGTCACGCGCTGGGATTTCGATCCCGGCGCGGAGACCGGCTGGCATCGCCACGGCATGGCCTATGTCGTGACCCCGGTGACGGATGGGTCCCTGCTGCTGGAAATGCCGGGCGGGCAGACCGCGACGGCGGAACTCAAGGCCGGGGTCAGCTACGCCCGTGCCTTCGGCATGGAACACAACGTTGTGAATGCTGGCACGAAGCCGCTGT
>CANJXD010000516.1 GCA_947478535.1 Acetobacteraceae bacterium | reverse complement strand
CTTGGCAGGCTCTGCCGCGGTCTTGCTGGAGCGATCAATGTTGCGCTGGTCCATGTCACGCCTGCCTTCAATTGTCGTGAGTGGTTGGCAACGTTCATTGGGTCCGGACAGTTTCGTACAGCAATTTCGGGTGGATCTGCGCGGGCGGTTCAGGCTGGGTTTCGTCAAGAGGATTTAGATTTCCTCAAGGCGACGCGCGCACCAAACGAAATTCACGCCGCCTTCGAAGAAATTGGCACCTTGGTGTGGGTGCAAAAGAAAGCCGCGGCGCGAGAGAACGAAACTCTGGCTGCCACCCGCGACCTCCTCCTCCCCCGCCTGATGTCAGGCGAACTCCGAGTGAAGGACGCCGAGCGTGCCGTCGAGGCCGCGGCATGATCCGCCCGATCTTCGAAGACCCGCCCGATGACATGGCGCTCCGCGCCGGCGCGCTCCTCGTCAACTGGAATGGCAAGGCCGGCGTCGCGGCGCCGGACGTCAGCGCCGCCTTCCGCGTCGCAGCCGAGCGCCTGCTGGATGCCGCGCTGGCCAATAACGAAACTTGGGAAGCCGCCTATCCCATCCTGTTCTGCTATAGGCACGGGCTGGAGATCAGCTTGAAAACACTCGTGCCAGGAGCGCCGCGGGACCATCCACTCATGACGCTCTGGGCGGCGCTGCAATCGCGGATCGCCGGAAAATACCCCGCAGATCAGTTGGCGTGGCTCGGTGACCGCATAGGGGAGTTCGAGCAGGTGGACCCCCGCTCGACTGCCTTCCGCTACGCCGATGCCGTCCCGAAGGGTCGTGCGCCGGAGCTGTGGATGGATTTCCACCATCTGAAGGCCAGTACGGCCAAGCTTTTCATGGCGCTCGACCGCCTGCGGTTGTTAGAAGGCCCCACGTGACCGCCGTCGTCTATCACTCCGGCCGTTTTCCGCCCGTCGATCTCGACTGGCCGCGGTTGCTGCCGCTGATCGGCCCCGCCAATGCCGCCATCGCCCGCTATGAGGGCGTGCTGCACGGCGTGCCCAACCCCGATGTCCTGCTCTCGCCCATCACCGCGCAGGAAGCCGTGCTGTCCAGCCGCATCGAGGGCACCCAGGCCACACTCGGCGAAGTGCTGGAATTCGAGGCCGAGGGCGCCCCCGACGACGAAAGCACTGCCAAGAAGGCCGATATCCGCGAGGTGCTGAACTACCGTGCCGCGCTGCGCGAAGCGACACGCATGCTGGATTCCCTGCCCCTGTCGCAACGTTTGATCCGCCAGACCCACGCGGTGCTGATGCAGGGCGTGCGCGGCCGCAGCAAGGCCCCTGGCGAGTATCGGCGCATCCCCAACTGGATCGGCCCCGAGGGATGCACGATCCATCAGTCCCGCTTCATCCCCTGCGGCGCCGATGCGCTGCCGGCTGCGATGGATGCGTGGGAGGCGTATCTCCACGCCCCGGCGCCGGACCAGTTGGTGCAACTCGCCATCGCCCATGCCGAGTTCGAGGCGATCCACCCTTTCCTGGATGGCAACGGGCGCCTCGGCCGGCTGATCGTGCCGCTGTTCCTGCGCAGCAAGGGGCTTTTGTCGAGCCCAAATTTCTACCTCAGCGAATATCTGGAGCAGCACCGGGGCGAGTATTATGAGCGGTTGCTGGCCGTCTCGCGCGACGATGACTGGACCAGTTGGTGCGCCTTTTTTCTGCGCGCCGTCATCGCCCAGGCTGAGACAAACCAGGACCGGGCGCGTGCCATCCTGGCACTCTACCGGACGCGCAAGGACTGGATCGCGGAGGCCACGCACTCCCAATACGCGGTGCGGGCGTTGGACTGGTTCTTTGCCCGGCCGATCTTCAAGACCTCCGATTTCGTGGCAACCTGTGACATCCCCCGCCCGACCGCGACCCGAATTCTGCGTGTGGTGCGGGATCAGGGCCTGTTGAGGGACATCCGCTTGGCCAGCGGGCGGCGGGCCGCGGTGGTCGTCTTCGCCGAACTGCTGAACATAGCGGAGGGGCGCGATGCGTTTTGAGGCTCACCCATTGAGGACTACGCGGTTTGTGTCTCATGAAACCCGCAACGGCGAGACACAAACCGGCTTGTCGTGCATGGGCGAGCCACAAAAGGTCAGCGTTGCCCTAACCAGTCGCGCTTCGGCGCTCGATCCAGCCACCCAAAGCACTGCCCCGCCCTATGAATGAGGCGTTGATCGAGCAGGCTGCCTTGGCCTGGCTGGCTGAGCTTGGCTACGCGACCGCCTCTGGCCCCGATATCGGCCCGGATGGCGTGCGGCCGGAGCGCGCGGCCTATAGCGATGTGGTGCTCGTCGACCGGCTGCGCGTCGCCATCGTTCGGCTGAACCCGGCGCTCGATGCGGACGCCCGGGCTGCCGTGCTGGCGAAGGTGCTGCAGGCCGAGACGCCCTTCCTGATCGAGGAGAACCGGCGTCTGCACCGGTATCTGCTGGAAGGCGTGCCGATCGAAGTCCGGCGCCCGGATGGCTCCATTGGAGGTGAGCAGGCGCGGCTTCTGGATTTCGACGATTTGGCGGAGAATGACTGGCTCGCGGCAAACCAGATCACGGTCATCGAGAACAAGGCCAATCGGCGTGCTGATGTGGTGGTCTACGTCAACGGCTTGGCGCTTGGTGTGCTGGAGTTGAAGAAGCCGGGCGATCAGAACGCCACGCTGGACGGCGCGTACAACCAGTTGCAGACCTACAAGGCGCAGATCCCATCGCTGTTTCGCACGAATGCGGTGCTTGTGATCTCCGACGGGCTGGCGGCGCGGATCGGCTCTCTGACCGCGGATCGCGAACGCTTCATGCCATGGCGGACTGTCGCGGGCGATGAGCTGGCGCCGAAGATCACGCCGGAACTGGAAACCGTGCTGAAGGGCGTGTTCGAGAAGCGGCGTTTCCTTGATCTCGTGAAGAATTTCCTGGTCTTCGGTGACGCCGAGGGCAAGGTGATCAAGATCCTGGCCGGGTACCACCAGTTCCACGCGGTGCGGCATGCCGTGAAACGCACCCTGGCAGCAACCAGCCCCGAGGGCGACCGCAAGGTGGGCGTCATCTGGCACACGCAAGGCTCCGGCAAGAGCCTTCTGATGGCATTCTATGCTGGGCAGATCGTCAAGCACCCGGAAATGCAGAACCCCACCTTGGTGGTTCTGACGGATCGCAACGACCTGGACGAGCAGCTGTTCGCTACCTTCAGCATGTGCCGCGACCTGTTGCGCCAGACGCCCCAGCAGGCCGGCGACCGGGATGAGTTGCGCCGATTGCTGGATCGGCCGTCTGGTGGCGTGATCTTCACCACGTTGCAGAAATTCGCGCCCGAAGCTGGCAGCACGGATTATCCGCTGCTGACCGACCGGCGGAACGTCGTGGTGATCGCAGATGAGGCGCACCGGAGCCAATACGGCTTCCGCGCGAAGTTGGAGCGCAAGAGCGGCGACATCTCCTATGGCTTCGCGAAGTATTTGCGGGATGCGCTGCCCAATGCCTCGTTCATCGGCTTCACCGGCACGCCGATCGAGAAGGAGGATGTGAACACTCCGGCGGTATTCGGCACCTACATCGACATCTACGACATCAGTCGCGCGGTCGAGGACGGCGCCACGGTGCCAATCTACTACGAGAGCCGCCTGGCACGGATTGAGCTGGACGAGGACGAGAAGCCGAAGATCGACGCCGAAATCGCCGAGCTGACCGAGGACGATGCAGAAAGCGAGCAGGAGCGGCTGAAGCGCCGCTGGGCCAGCGTCGAGGCGCTGGTCGGCTCGGAGAAGCGCCTGGCGCTGGTCGCCGAGGATCTGGTCCGCCACTTCGAGGCGCGCACAGCGGCGCTGGACGGCAAGGCGATGATCGTCTGCATGAGCCGGCGTATCTGCGTGGCGCTGTACGACGCCCTCGTCAAGCTGCGGCCGGGCTGGCATAGCGACGATGATGATGCCGGCGCCCTCAAGGTGGTGATGACGGGCGCGGCGTCTGATCCGGAGGCGTGGCAGGCCCATATCGGCAAGGGGGCGAAGGCGCGGCGGACGGCGCTGGCCAAACGCGCCAAGGATCCGAGGGACCCGTTGCGTCTGGTGATCGTGCGGGACATGTGGCTGACCGGCTTCGACGCCCCCTGCATGCACACGATGTACGTGGACAAACCGATGAAGGGCCACGGCTTGATGCAAGCCATCGCTCGGGTGAACCGCGTGTTCCGCGACAAGCCGGCGGGGCTGGTGGTGAGCTGCACCCGTTTTCTCTGGACACCCATTTGTCCGAGGAGAGACCGGAACGATGATGTCCAGTATGAAAAAGATCGATCATTCT
>CANJXD010000515.1 GCA_947478535.1 Acetobacteraceae bacterium | reverse complement strand
GGCGATGGGTGGGGGCGTGGTGCGCGATGGTCCGGCCGACCTGCTGCTGCTGCTGGCCGAACCCGGCGAAGCGGCGGCGGCGGAGGGGGCGTCGGCGATCAGCGCGGCGGGGCGGCTGCTCTGCCACGGCATCGGCGCGCGGCCCGGAATGGGGGCGGCGCTCGGGCTTTGGGGTGAAACCCCGGCGTTGCTGCTGCCCGGCGGGGTGGAGGAGGCGTTGGGCGCCTGGCTGCTGCTCGGCGCCCCGATCCTCGCCGCGCTGTCCGGCGCGCAGCCCCCCACGCCGCTGTACCTGCGCCTGCGGGACAAGGTCGCCTCCACCGTGGGCATCGCCGAATGCGTACCGCTGGCGCTGGACGGCCGCGGCCAAGCGGTGCCACTGGCGGTCGGAGGTTTTCCGCTGTCCGTCCTGTCGGCCGCCATCGCCGTGCTGGTCGTGTCACCGGACTCCGAAGGGTATGAGGCGGGCAGCCTCATCGCGGCGCTTCCGCTATGACAGCGCCGATGAGCCAGCCCCCCTCCCCCACCGAATTGCTGGACCGCGTCCGCCGCGCCGCGCGGCAGGAGCAGTTTCTCGATGTGGTGAGCGCCGAGGAGGCGACGCGCCGCTTTCAGGCCGCGCTCGACCTGCGCCCGCTGGCGGCGGAGACGGTGACGCTCACGGCCTCGCTCGGGCGCGTGGTGGCGGAGACCATCGCCGCGGCCGGGGATGCGCCGCCCTTCGATCGCGCCAGCGTCGATGGCTTCGCCCTCCGCGCCGCCGACAGCGCCGGGGCCACGGCGGGACGGCCAGTGCGCTTCCGCCTGAATACGGAAGTGCTGGCCTGCGGCGTGGCGCCGGGGCTGGAGGTGGCGCCGGGCACGGCGACCGCCATCGCCACGGGGGGCATGATCCCGCGCGGCGCCGATGCGGTGGCGATGATCGAATGGACGGCGCTGGTGGAGGAGCCAGGCGGCCTCGTCATGCTGCTGCAGCGCGCCATCGCGCCCGGCCAGTTCATCGGCTTCGCCGGCAGCGATATCGCGCGCGGGGAAGCCCTGCTGCGCGCCGGCACGGTGGTGGGTAGCCGGGAGATCGGGATGCTCGCCGCCGCCGGCCATGCGACGCTGTCCGTGGTGCGGCGGCCGCGCGTCGCCATCCTGTCCACCGGCGATGAGTTGCACCCCCCGGGCACGGCGCTGCCGCCGGGCGGGATCGCCGACAGCAACGCCGCCATCCTGGCCGCCGCCGTGACCGAACAGGGCGGCGAACCCGTGCCGATGGGCATCTTCCGGGATGACGAGGCGGTGCTCTCGGCGGCGGTGCGGGAAGCGCTGGACCGAGCCGATCTCGTCGTGCTGTCCGGCGGCACCAGCAAGGGGGCGGGCGATTTCTCCCACCGCATCCTGGCGGGGCTCGGCGCGCCGGGGGTGCTGGTGCATGGCGTCGCGCTGAAGCCGGGCAAGCCGCTGTGCCTCGCCGCCGTCGGGCAGGTGCCGGTGGTGGTGCTGCCGGGCTTCCCGACCAGCGCCGTCTTCACCTTTCATGAATTTGTCGTGCCGGTGATCCGCGCCATGGCCGGGCTGCCGGCGCGGGAGGAAACAGCGGTGGAAGCCCGCCTTGCCGTGCGGACGCCAAGCGAGCCAGGGCGCACCGAATATGTGATGGCGTCGCTGGCGCAGGATGCCTCGGGCGGGCTGGCGGCGTTTCCGCTGGGCAAGGGCTCCGGCAGCGTCACCGCCTTTTCCCAGGCCGATGGCTTCTTCGCCATCCCGGCGCTGGACCAGGGGGCGGAAGCCGGCAACCTGGTGCAATTGCGGCTGATCGGCGGGGCCGCCAGGCCGCCGGACCTCACCATCATCGGCAGCCATTGTGTCGGGCTGGATGCGGTGCTGGACGGGCTGGCGGCGCGCGGGCTGCGGGCGCGGACGCTGGCGGTGGGCAGCCTCGGCGGGCTGGCGGCGGCGAAGCGCGGGGAGTGCGATGTGGCGCCGGCGCATCTGCTCGACCCCGGAAGCGGCACCTACAACACCCCCTTCCTGGCCCCGGGGCTGGCTCTGCTGCCGGGCTGGAAGCGCCTGCAAGGGGTGGTGTTCCGTCCCGGCGATGCGCGCTTCGAGGGGCTGGAGGCTCGCGCCGCCATCGCCCGCGCGGCGGGCGACCCCGCGCTGCTGCTGGTGAACCGCAACGCCGGGTCCGGCACCCGCATCCTGCTGGATGGCGTCCTGGCCGGCACGCGCCCGCCTGGCTATGCGAACCAACCAAAATCCCACAACGCCGTCGCCGCCGCCGTTGCGCAGGGGCGCGCGGATTGGGGCATCGCCATCGAGACGGTGGCGGCGGCCTATGGCCTCGGCTTCCTGCCGCTGGCCGCCGAGCAGTACGACTTCTTCATCCCCGAAAGCCGCGCCGCCCGCCCGGCCGTGATGGCGTTCCGGGAGGCGCTGGCGGCGGCGCGGGACCGGCTCTCGGCGCTGGGTTTCTCGCCGCCGGACTGAGCGCGGTTTCCTTCGACGATCTTGTCATTTTCGAAAATCCATGCACAGATCGCGCCGCCATCACATGGCCAATCGCATGACGAGGACCGCCCCATGGACACGCCCGTAACCTTCCTCTCCGACGGCATCGACATCGCGGGCGACCTGCACATCCCCGACGGCGCCAAGCCCGGGGAGAAGCTGCCGGCCTTCATCGTCCTGCACGGCTTCATCGGCTCCAAGGACAAGAGCCATGCCGAGATCATGTCCCGGATGCTGGAACGCTTCGGCTATGCCGTGCTGCGCTTCGATTTCCGCGGCTGTGGCAAATCCGGCGGCAAGCGGGGCTATGTGCTGTGTCATGACCAGGTGGCGGATGCGAAGAACGCGCTGAACTGGCTGAGCGCGCGCCCGGAGATCGACCCGCAGCGCATCGCCGTCATCGGCCACAGCTTCGGCGCCGCGGTGGCGTGCTATGCCGGGGCGGTGGACCAGCGCTTCGCGGCCGTCGTGTCCTCCTGCGGCTGGGGGCATGGGGAGCGGAAGTTCCAGGGCCAGCATCCCGGCCCGGCCTGGGACAAGTTCACGGCGATGCTCGCCGCCAACCGCGCCCATAAGGAAAAGACCGGGGAGGCGCTGACGGTGCCGCGCTTCGACGTGGTGCCGATGCAGGAACATCTGCGAAAGAACCTCTCGCCCAATGCGCTGATGGAGGTCTCGGCCGATACCGCGCAATCCATGTTCGACTTCAAGGCGGAGGAGGTGGTGCATTGGATCAGCCCGCGCCCCGTCCTGTTCCTGCACGGCGCGGATGACACGGTAACGCCGACGGAACAGTCGATCCGACTGTGGGAGAAGGCGGGCCAGCCGAAGGACCTCATCCTCATCACCGGGACCGACCACTTCCCGCTGGCCAAGGGCAATGTGCGCACGGAAGGGCTGCTGAAGGGCTGGCTCGACGTGCATTTCCCCGCCCTGCCCGTCCCGGCGACCGCGTCATGAGCGGCGCGAAGCCGCGCATCGCAGCGCCCGCGCTGGAAGCCCTGGCGCGGGACATCTTCGTGGCCGCCGGCTGCTCGCCGGGGGATGCGACGCTCTGGGCGGAAACCCTGGTCTGGGCGAACCTGCGCGGGGTGGACAGCCACGGCGTGCTGCGGATTCCGCGCTACCTCGATTGGATCGCGGACGGCACGATCCGGCCGAAGCCGGCGATGACACTGCTGAAGGCGGCCGGCGCCATCGCCCTGCTGGAGGCGGACCGGGCGCCCGGGCCGGTGGCCATGGCGCGGGCGATGGAGGAAGCGATCGGTGCCGCGAAGCGCGTGCATGTCGGCTGGTGCGTCGCCCGCAACATCACCCATGCCGGCGCCGTCGGCCGCTTCGCGCTGATGGCGGCGGCGGAGGGCATGGCGGGGCTGGTGATGACCTCCTCCGTGCCACTGATGGCTTGGCCGGGCAGCAGCGGGCCCGTGGTCTCCACCAACCCCATCGCCATCGCCATCCCGGGCGGTAAGCACCCGCCGCTGCTGCTCGACATGGCGACAGCGACCGTCGCCCTCGGCAAGATCATGAGCGCGAAGCAGACCGGCGCACCGATCCCGGAGGGTTGGGGCCTCGATGCCGCGGGTGCGCCGACCACCGATGCCACGAAGGTGACGACGCTGACGCCGATGGCTGGGCCGAAGGGGGCAGGGCTTTCGCTGATGATCGAATGCCTGGCGAGCTTGGCCGCCGGCAATCCCGTGATCGCACCCGCGCTGGGTGGCGCGAAGGGGACGAACATGAACGGCGTCGCCATCGCATTGGACCTGGCGGCGTTTGGCGATGCGGAGGAATTCGCGGCCAGCGTCGAT
>CANJXD010000514.1 GCA_947478535.1 Acetobacteraceae bacterium | reverse complement strand
TCGCCGCGCCAGCGCGGCGCAATGCGGGGTCGAAGGGGTTGAGTGCCTGGCCGATCGCGCGGGCTTCCCGCTTCAGCATATCCGCGATCACATCGCGCCGGTCCGTCGGCAGGCGGTCCACGGTCGTGCCGATGCTGATCGCCGCGACCGCGCGCGATGATGCATCCAGGATCGGCGCTGCCAGCCCCGCCATGCCGGGGATCAGCCCCGCCGCGCCGCCGCTGAATCCATCCCGCCGCACCTGCGCCAGTTCGGCGCGGAGACTCGCCTCGTCCGGCCCGCCGATTTCCCGCAGCCTCGGCAGATTGTGCCGCAGGATCTCATCCTGTTCGGCCATCGGCAGGAAGGCGAGGATCGCCGTGGCACCCTGGCCGACGCCGAGCGGCACGCGTCCGCCGATATCCCCGGTGAAGGACCGGATCGGCAGTGGTCCCGCGCTGCGCTCGATGCAGACGGCGTCATAGCCATTGTGAACCAGCAGGAACAGCGTTTCCCCCAGCGAGGCCGTCAGGCGCAGCAGCACCGGGCGGGCGATGTCGCGCAGGCCCAGTACATTCCCGGCCCGCGCCGCGAGCAGGAACAGCCCAAGCCCGAGCGTGTATCGCTTGGTCCGCGCATCGAAGGCGATGGCACCTTCGGTCGCCAGGCTGCGCAGCAGGCGATGCACGGTTGGACGGGGCAATCCGGCGCGCTGCGCGGCTTCCGTCAGGCGCAGGCCCCCCGCCTCCGCTTCGCCGACCAGACGCAGCAAGGTGAAGACACGGGCGATCCCGTTGATCGTGGTCTCGCCAGGCACTTCCGCCAGTTCGCGCATTCTCTCGCCCTCAGGAGATACAATTCCATCCAGTGAGATTTTTGGGAAGAAAGTGTCACCAGGGGAAAACAGGACTTGCCGGCTTTCCGAATGCAACGGGATAGTCTCCGCTGTCTATGGTTGGTTTGAAGAGGAAGTCTCGGCATGGCGCGTTGGCGGGTCGGCGTTGATTCCGGTGGTACATTCACGGATGTCTGCCTGTTCGACGAGGACGAGGGCCGGGTCGAGGTCTGGAAGGTCTCCTCGACGCCGGATGATCCGTCCCGCGGTATCGCGCAGGGGGTCGAGGAAGGGATGCGCCGCGTGGCGCCGGATGCGGTGCAGCCTGGCGCGCCGGTCGTCTATTTCGGCCATGGCACCACGGTGGCGACGAATGCGCTGATCCAGCATCGCGGCGTGCGCACCGGCCTCGTCACTACGGATGGCTTCCGGGACCTGCTGGAGATCGGCCGCCAGAAGCGGCCCGACCTCTATGACATGCAGGCGGACAAGCCGCCGACTCTGGTGCCGCGCGACCTGCGCTTCCAGGTGCCGGAACGGGTGCGCCATGATGGCCGCATCGACCTGGCGCTGGATGAGGACGCAATGCGGGACGCCGCGAAGGCGCTGAAGGCTTCCGGCGTCAAGGCCATCGCCGTCTCCTTCCTTTACGGCTTCATCCGTCCGGAGCACGAGAAGCGCGCGGTCGAGATCCTGCGGGCGGAGATGCCCGATGTCTTCATCAGTGCGGGGCATGAGATCGCGCCCGAGTTCCGCGAATTCGAGCGGCTGTCGACCGTCGTGCTGAACGCCTATCTCGGCCCCGTCATGCGCAACTACATCGAGCGTCTGACGCCGCGCCTCAAGGCACTGGGCATGACGGCGACGCCGCATCTGACGCAGTCCAATGGCGGCGTCATCGGCTTCGGCACGGCGGCGGACATGCCCGTGCGGGCCGTGCTCTCCGGCCCCTCCACCGGCGTTGTCGGCGCGCAGGCCATCGGCAAGGTCGCGGGGTTCGAGGACCTCATCACCTTCGACATGGGCGGCACCTCGACCGACGTTGCCCTGCTGAATGGCGGTGCCTGCAAGCTGACCTCGGAAGCGACGGTGCATGGCTATCCGATCAAGGCGCCGATGCTGGACATCCACACTGTCGGCGCCGGCGGTGGCTCCATTGCGTATATCGACGGCGGTGGCTTGCTGAAGGTCGGCCCGCGCAGCTGCGGCGCCGATCCCGGCCCGGTCTGCTACGATCGCGGCAACACCGAACCCGCGACGACCGACGCCAATGTCGTGCTGCACACGCTGAACCCGGAATACCTGCTGGGTGGGCGGATGAAGGTCAGCCACGACCTTGCCAAGGACTCCATCGCACGGCTCGCGGAGAAGCTCGGCCTTGGCGTGATGGAGACGGCGCAGGGCATCATCTCCGTTGTCACGGCGAACATGGCGCGCGCGATCCGCGTCATCTCCGTCCAGCGCGGCTATGACCCCCGCGACTACACGCTGATGGCCTTCGGCGGGGCCGGCCCGCTGCATGCGGCGCGCCTCGCCATGGAACTCGACATGAAGCGCGTGCTGGTGCCGCCCTATCCCGGCATCCTCTGCGCCATGGGCCTGCTGCTGACCGATCTCCGCGCCGACTTCGCCGCGACGAAGTTGCTGCCGGCGACGGAGGCGTCTGTCACCGAGGTCGCCGCCGCCTTCGATGGCCTTGTCGCCCGCGCCGAGGACTGGTTCGTGCATGAGGAAATCGACCCCGCGAACCAGTCGCTGACCCGCACGGCGGATATGCGCTACGCCGGGCAGAACTACGAATTGCCGGTGCCGCTGCCGGCCGGCCCCGTCACCGCCGCGACCATCGCCGCACTCGCCGCCGGCTTCACCGAATCCCACAAGCAGCGCTACGGCTTCGTGGCGGATGATGAGCCGATCCAGCTCGTCACGCTGCGCCTCGAGGCCATGGGGCGCGTCCGCAAGGCCGTGCTGAAATCCTACCCTGATGCGGGGCCCGATGCCGCTGGTGCCATCATCGGCGAACGCGAGGTCTGGTTCCCCGAGGCGAATGCCTTCGTGAAGACGCCGATCTACAGCCGCGAAGCGCTGCAGCCCGGCAACCGCTTCACCGGTCCTGCCATCGTCGAGCAGATGGACACCACCACGGTCGTGCTGCCCGGCATGGAAGCGCGCGTCGATCCCTATCTCAACCTGATCCTGGAGGTGACGGCCTGATGGATACCGCCCTCATGGACACGACCGTCACGCTCGACCCCATTACCGTCGAGGTGATCGGCGCCGCGCTCTCCTCCATCGTGGAAGAAACCGGCGAGGCGCTGATCCGCGCCTCCTATTCCACGAACATCAAGGAAAGGCGGGATTGTTCGACCGCGCTGTTCGACACCGCCGGCAATACGCTGTGCCAGGCCGAGCACATTCCCATCCATCTCGGCAGCTTCATCGGCATCGTGCCGCATATCCTGAAGCTGCATGATGTCGCGCTGATGCAGCCCGGCGATGTCTTCGTGGGCAATGACGCCTATGCCGGCGGCGGCACGCATCTGCCGGATATCGTGCTGGCGGAACCGATTTTCGTCGATGGCGTGATCGTCGCCTGGACGGTGAACCTCGCGCATCACTCGGATTTCGCGGATCGCGGCCACGCGCATATCTACCAGGAAGGCCTCCGCATCCCGCCCGTGCGGCTGCATCGCGCCGGCGAATTGCAGAAGGATATCCTCGACCTCATCCTGCTGAACTGCCAGGTGCCGCGCGAACGCCTTTCGGACCTGCGGGCGCAGATGGCGGCCAACCGCGTCGGCGTGCAGCGCTTCCAGGCGCTGTGCCGGAAATACGGCACGGCCACAGTGCTCGCCGCCGGTGCGGCGCTGCTCGACTACGCGGAGCGCAAGATGCGCGCCGGCATCGCTGCCATCCCCGATGGCACCTGGACCTTCGAGGACGTCTTCGAAAGCACGGAGGTGACCACCCACCTGCCGCTGAAGGTCCAGGTGACGGTGAAGGGCGATACGATGGCGCTGCATTTCGACAGCCCGCCGCAGCTCCGCGCCGGTCTCAACATGACCTATACGGCGCTGCTCGCCACCGCCTACTACGTCGTGAAGTCCGTCGTGGATCCGACCATCCTGCCGAATGCCGGCCTCGCGCGGCCGCTGACCATCACGGCGCAGGCCGGCACGGTACTGAACTGCACGCATCCCGCCGCCGTCAACGGCCGCGTGCAGACCTGCCAGCGCGTGTCGGACCTGATCCTCGGCGCGCTCGCGCAGGCGGTGCCGACGCGTGTCACGGCGTGCTCCAACTCCGTCTGCACCGTCGCCACCTTCATCGGCCAGCGCAAGGATGATGGCGCGATCTGGGTGTACCTGGAGACGATGGGCGGCGGCGCCGGCGCGCGGGCGACGAAGGATGGGCTGGATGGCGTGCATGTCCACGTCACCAACACGTCGAACCTGCCGGTCGAGGCGCTCGAGATCGAGTACCCGCTGACGCTGCT
>CANJXD010000513.1 GCA_947478535.1 Acetobacteraceae bacterium | reverse complement strand
TGCCGGTGCGCCGCGCGGCCAGGATCAACCGGCGCGCCATCTCCGCCACATCGGCATAGGGCGTGCCGTCGGGCTGGTGGTGGAGGTAGTGGAATTCGCAGATGCCGGTGAAGCCGTGCTCCAGGCATTCCGCGTAAAGCTGCGCCGCGACGGCTTCGGCATCCTCCGGAGTCAGCAGGCCGACGAAGCGGTACATCGTCTCCCGCCAGGTCCAGAAACTGTCCTGGCCTTCGGGGCTGCGGCGTTCGGCGCCGCCGGCCATGGCGCGCTGGAAGGCGTGGGAATGCAGGTTCGGCACGCCGGGGATGACGTGGCCGGAAAGGCGCCGTGCCGTGCCCTGATGGCCCGTGACGCCGGGCGTGACGCGGGCGATATTGCCGGCCGCATCGGTCTCGATCAGCACGTCCCGCGCCCAACCCTCCGGCAGCAGGGCGGCGGTGGCAATGAAGCGATGCATCCCTGGAGTCCCCATCACGACGTCGCCGAGGGCTTGGCGGCGCCCGGCCCTGTCTATCGCGAATGCCGGGAACCCCCAAGACAGCACCCCCCTGGATCGGCCATCCTGTCCGCCCAACCACAACGCCGCCGGACCCCATCCCATGACCGATCCGCGCCGCCGCAACGCGCCCGCCATCCGCAGCCCGCGCGGCCTTGAGTTGACCTGCCGCGCCTGGACCACGGAAGCGGCGATGCGGATGCTGATGAACAACCTCGATGACGAGGTCGCGGAAAAGCCCGGGGAGCTCGTCGTCTATGGCGGCATCGGCCGCGCCGCGCGGGACTGGGACAGCTATGAGCGCATCGTCGCCACGCTGCGACGGCTGGAGGAAGACCAGACCCTTCTCGTCCAATCCGGCAAGCCGGTCGGCGTGTTCCGCACCCATGCCGATGCGCCCCGCGTGCTGATCGCCAATTCCAACCTCGTGCCGCGCTGGGCGACGTGGGAACATTTCAACGCGCTCGATCGCCTGGGCCTGATGATGTACGGCCAGATGACGGCGGGGTCCTGGATCTATATCGGCAGCCAGGGGATCGTGCAGGGCACCTACGAGACCTTCGCCGAGGCCGGGCGCCAGCATTTCGGTGGCAGCCTGGCCGGGCGCTGGATCCTCACCGCCGGGCTCGGCGGCATGGGCGGCGCGCAGCCGCTGGCGGGCGTCTTCGCCGGGGCTTGCGTGCTCGCCGTGGAATGCCAGCCATCGAGCATCGAGAAGCGGCTTGAGACGCGCTACCTCGACCAGCGCGCGGATACATTGGATGAGGCGCTGGCGATGATCCGCGCAGCCACCGCGGAGCGCCGCGCGATCTCCGTCGGCCTGCTCGGCAATGCGGCGGAGGTGTTTCCCGAACTCGTCCGGCGCGGCGTGGTGCCGGATATCGTCACCGACCAGACCAGCGCGCATGACCCGTCCAATGGCTACCTCCCCGCGGGATGGACGCTCGGCGAATGGGCGGCGAAGCGGGAGAGTGACCCGGCCGCCGTCGCCGCCGCCGCGAAACATTCGATGGTCGCCCACGTCCAGGCGATGCTGGACTTCAAGGCGCGCGGCGCCGTGGTGATGGATTACGGCAACAACATCCGGCAGATGGCGAAGGAGGAAGGCCTCGCCAATGCCTTCGATTTCCCGGGCTTCGTGCCGGCCTATATCCGCCCGCTCTTCTGCCGCGGCGTCGGGCCGTTCCGCTGGGCCGCGCTGTCCGGCAACCCGGAGGATATCCGCAAGACCGATGCCAAGGTGCGCGAATTGATCCCGGACGATCCCCACCTGCACCAGTGGCTCGACATGGCGGAGAAGAAGATCGCCTTCCAGGGCCTGCCCGCCCGCATCTGCTGGGTCGGCCTCGGCCAGCGGGACCGGCTCGGCCTGGCGTTCAACGAGATGGTCGCGCGCGGCGAGATCGGCCCCATCGTCATCGGCCGCGACCACCTCGATTCCGGCAGCGTCGCCTCGCCGAACCGGGAGACGGAGGCGATGCGCGATGGCTCGGACGCCGTCAGCGACTGGCCGCTGCTGAACGCCCTGCTGAACACCGCATCCGGCGCGACCTGGGTGTCGCTGCACCATGGCGGCGGCGTCGGCATGGGATTTTCGCAGCATGCGGGGATGGTGATCGTGGCCGACGGCACGGAAGCCGCGGCAAGGCGGCTCGCCCGCGTGCTGTGGAACGACCCGGCGACCGGGGTCATGCGCCACGCCGATGCGGGGTATGACATCGCGCTGGATTGCGCGCGGGAACAGGGGCTGGACCTGCCGATGCTGCGCTAGGCTGCGCCGGAGACCCCCACCCGGGCCCTCCCCGCGTCGCGGGAGCGGGTCGGGGTGGGCGCAGGCCCTTGAGGACAATCCGAGAATGATCACCCCCGGCCACGCCACCCTCCCCGACCTCCGCGCCATCATGTCCGGCGCCCCCTTCGCGCTGGCCGATGGCTGGCAGTCGGTGACGCAGCGGGGTGTCGATGCGCTGGCCGCCAGGGTGGCGAGCGGGGATGCCGTCTATGGCGTCAATACCGGCTTCGGGAAGCTGGCCTCCACCCGCATCCCGGCGGACCGGCTGGCGCAGTTGCAGCTCAACCTGCTGCGCAGCCACGCCGCCGGCACCGGGCCTTTCCTGCCCGCGCCTGTCGTCCGACTCATCCTCGCGCTGAAGGCCGCCTCCCTCGCCCGCGGGGCCTCCGGTGTCAGGCCCGTGGTGGTGGAGGCGCTGGTCGCCCTGCTCGCGCATGACATCCTGCCGGCGATCCCGGCGCGCGGGTCGGTCGGCGCCTACGGGGACCTGGCGCCGCTCGCCCATATGGCGCTGGTGCTGATCGGTGAGGGTGAGGCGTTCCGCGGTGACACGGTGCTGGACGGCACCCAGGCGATGGCGATGGCGAACCTCGCCCCGCTCGCCCTCGGCCCGAAGGAAGGCCTCGCGCTGCTGAACGGCACGCAGGTCAGCACCGCCATCGCGCTGGCCGGGCTGTTCGCGGCGCAGGACCTGCTGAAGACGGCGCTGGTCGCCGGCGCGCTGAGCCTTGATGCCGCGCGCGGCACGGATACGCCTTTCGACGCCCGCATCCATGCGCTCCGCGGCCAGCCCGGCCAGATCCGCTGCGCCGCCGCCTTGCGTGGATTGCTCGCGGGCAGCGTGATCCGCGACAGCCATCGCGCCGATGATCCCCGCGTGCAGGACCCCTATTCGCTGCGCTGCCAGCCCCAGGTCGCCGGCGCCTGCCTCGACCTGCTGGACAACGCCGCCGCCACCCTGCTGCGAGAGGCGAATGCCGTCACCGACAATCCGCTGGTGATGGAGGACGGCGCCGTGCTCTCCGGCGGCAATTTCCACGCCGAGCCCGTGGCCTTCGCCGCCGACACCATCGCCCTGGCCCTCGCGGAGCTGGGCGCCATCAGCGAACGCCGCCTCGCTTTGCTGACGGACCCGGCGCTGAATTCAGGGCTTCCCGCCTTCCTCGTCGCCGATAGCGGCATCAATTCCGGCTTCATGATCGCCCAGGTCACCGCCGCCGCGCTGGTGGCGGAAAACCGCGCGCTGGCCACACCGCGCAGCGTCGACAACCTGCCCACCAGCGCCAACCAGGAAGACCATGTCTCCATGGCGACCGGGGCGGCGCTCCGGCTTTCGACCATGGCGGAGAACCTGGCCGTCATCCTCGGCATCGAGTTGCTCGCCGCCGCCCAGGGGATCGATTTCCACCGCCCCCTGGCCTCCTCCCCCCCGCTGGAGGACGCCCATGCCGCGATCCGGGAGCGCGTTGCCCGCTGGGACCAGGATCGATACATGGCACCGGATATCGAGGCCGCGAAGCGCCTGGTCGAACAGGGTCGCTTCGCCACGCTGGTGGAGCTGCCGTGATGTTCGACCGGGTCTGGCTCGATGCCCATCTCTGCACCATGGTCCGGCGCGGGGATGATGCCCTTGGAGTCATCGAGGATGGCGCCATCGCGGCGAAGGATGGCCGCATCGCCTGGGTCGGCCCGCGCGCCGAACTGCCTGGCCCGGGCGCCATCACCACCCGCTGCGACGGCGCCTTCATCCTGCCCGGGCTGATCGACTGCCACACCCACCTGGTCTTCGCCGGCGACCGCGCCCGGGAATTCGAGATGCGGCTCGATGGCGCGAGCTACGAGGCCATCGCCAAGGCCGGCGGCGGCATCCTGTCCACCGTCGCGGCGACGCGCGCGGCGACGGAGGATGCGCTGGTCGCCTCCGCCCTGCCGCGCCTCGATGAATTGCTGGCGCAGGGCGTCACCACCATCGAGATCAAGGCCGGCTACGGGCTCGACCTGCCGACCGAGGCGCGGATGCTGCGCGCGGCCAGGCGCC
>CANJXD010000512.1 GCA_947478535.1 Acetobacteraceae bacterium | reverse complement strand
GATTGGTGGTGGCGTAGCAGATATCCTCCTTCGCCGGGCCGGCAATATCCGGGAATCGGCGCTGGAGGATCGCCACGATATCGGCGGTGTCGTCGACCGAGAGCGTGGTCTGGGTGGTGTAGGCCAGCGGCAGGCCGACAGGCGGCACCACCGTGAGGGCATGTTCCGCATCCTGGACCAGCGTGACGGAGCCGGCCGACAATTGGCCCATGGTGCCGATCACTTCCGGGTGGCCTTCATGACCGATCAGCAGGATGTGGCGGCCGCGGGCGTGGTGGCGTTCCGCCTCCCGATGCACCTTGCTGACCAGGGGGCAAGTGGCATCGAGGGCGAACATCTGCCGCGCGGCGGCCGCTTCCGGCACCGCTTTCGGTACGCCATGGGCGGAGAAGACAACGGGGTGGCCGTCATTGGGGATCTCGTCCAGTTCCTCGACGAAGATGGCGCCCTGGCGTTCCAGGCTTTCCACCACGAAGCGGTTATGGACGATCTCATGGCGGACATAGACGGGCGCGCCATGGCGGCGGAGGGCTTCCTCCACGATGCGGATGGCGCGGTCCACGCCGGCGCAGAAGCCGCGCGGGCCGGCGAGCAGCACCTTCAACCTGGGTTTCGTCGGGTCGGGCGAAGGCATGGGATGGGGGCTCGCGGGGGGAGGGGCGCTTCGGGGATGGTCGGACGGCGCCGGCGATGCGATAGACGCACCGGGTGGCGACGCGGTGCCACCTTACCGGCCGCGAGGACGGCTTCAAAGGGGGAGTGCTCCGGCATGCAGAGGCGCCTGGTCGGAAAGCGGATGGCGGCGCTGGTGGCGCTGGCGCTGCCGGCATTGCTGGCGGCCTGTGGCAGCGGGAATTCGCCGCCGCGGAACCCGTTGACCTCGGGGCAGGCATCCTGCCCGCCCATCACCATCCTGGCGGATGGCGCTGATATGACGCGCTATCTCCCGGGCCCGGTGCGGGACCTGACGGCGATGGTGCTGGATGCGCGGATCAGCGGCTTCGACGCAGTGTGCGATTATGCCGCCTCCGACCGCCGGGCGATCGAGGTGCGGATTTCGCCCCGATTCTATGCCGAGCGCGGCCCGGCGGCGGTGGGGCGGACGGGGGAACTGCCCTGGTTCGTCGCGATGACTGATGCGGCGGACCAGGATGTGCTGGATCGCCAGTCCTTCATCACCCGCTTCAGCTTCCCCGCCGGCACGGGCCGCACCACGGTGAACACGCAGGATGCGCGACTGCGCCTGCCGATCGGCGATGGGGTGGCGGCGACGAGCTATGTCGTGCGGCTGAGCTTCCAGCTGACGCCGGAAGAACTGGCCCTGAACCGGTCCCGCGGGCCGCGCTGAACCGGCTTTCCCTGGCAGGGCGGCCCCCGCCGAGGCAGGGGCCGCCTTTTATTGGTCAGGCGTCGCGGAGCGCGCGGGTTTTTGTTCAGGCGTCGCGGAGCGCGCGGGCCTTGAGCGCGGCGGGGCGGCTGATGCAGGCCTCCATCCAGGCCTTGGATTTCGGGAAGGGTCCGAAATCGAAGCCATTGGTGAAGACGCCAAACAACACGCCGGCCAGGTTCACATCGGCGATGGTGAAGACCTTGCCGACCAGCCAAGGGCCGCCGGCGGCCAGGTGGCCTTCCAGCACCGCCAATCGCGCCGCGAGACCCTCCGCGCCAGCCTTGGCCTGGGCGGGGTCACGCTGTTCCGGGGGGCGGATATAGGTGTTGTACGAATAAAGGCCGCACATCGGCTCCGCTTCCGTCGCCGCCCACAGGGTCCACTGCATCACCCGGGACAGGTCATCCCCGGTTGGCAGCAGGGGCGCGCCGGCCTTGGCGGCGATATGCAGGTTGATGGCCAGGCTTTCGAACAGCGTCAGCGCGCCATCCTGCATCGCCGGGACCTTGCCGTTCGGGTTGACGGCCTTGATGGCCTCCTTGAGGCCCGGGCCGAAGCCGACGGGGATGATCTCATAGGCTTGCCCGGCTTCCTCCGCGGCCCAGATGCAGCGGAAGGCGCGGCTCTTGGCGATACCGTGGATTTTCAGCATGTCGTTCTCCTGTCCCATCGGGATGGAGAACAGGATCGCCCGATGTGGGCGAGCGGGCAATCCGGGGGGGCAATCCGCCCCCCCGACGCGGGATATCAGGCGGCGTCGCCGGTATCGGGCGTCAGGCCGGCGGCCTTGATGCCGGCGACGGCGCAGATCTCGTCCTTGTCCGACATGTCGCCGGAGACGCCGACCGCACCCAGCACGGCGCCATCGGCCGCGCGCACCAGCACGCCGCCCGGCACCGGCACGGCACGCCCGCCGGCCAGGTCCGACAGGGCGTTCATGAAGCCGGTCATCGACTGCGACCGGCGCGCCAGCTCGCGGGAACCGAAGCCGAGCGCCATGGCGCCATAGGCCTTGCCCCAGGCGATATCGGGGCGGAGCAGGCTGGACCCGTCCTCCTTCATCGCGGCCTTCAACTGGCCGCCGGCATCGAGGACGATGACCGTCAGCGGCGCCAGCCCGAGTTCCCGGCCCTTGGCGAGCGTCGCATCGAGGATGGTCCGGGCGGCGGCGGCGGTAATGCCGTGCTGGAAGCCGGCGGGGGCGGCGTTGCTCATGCTGTGTTCATCCCTCGGGGTGGTGGCCGCCGTGATGGCGGGTTTAGCGGATCGGCAATTCGAAGGTCGTGGACCGGGTGCCGTCGGCATAGGTGGCAGTCAGGATCAGCATGCGGGCATTGGCCGGCACCTGCTGGAATTCGACGACGAAGCGGGGTGGCTCCGCGCCCAGCAGCACCTCATCGGGGACGCCGACGGGGATGTGGCGGGGGCGCCGTTCGGCATCGGTCGCCCATTCGACGGCGATCAACCCGCCGCGGAGGTTGCCGGCGATGGCGAAGTTGTTGAGCCGCCCGCCCGGCAGGCGGCCGGGCTGGTAGTTGGCGAAGGGTCCCTGGCGCTGCAGCAGGCGCTGGGCGCCTTCGCGGAGAGCGGTGGCGGGATCGAAGTCATAGGCCACGGCAGGGGTGACGACGCTGTCCCGGTCCACGTAGCGGAACTGCATGGGCTGCGGCCGCCAGGGGCGCATGACGCGAAGCGTCGGCACCGTATCCCCGGCGCGCTGCGCGACCTCCGCCCAGACGGGGCCGTCAGCATCCGCGCCGCGCAGGAACTGCACGGACATGGCGGGCTCCGGCGCCGCGACGCGCAGCAGCATCGGCGCGGTGGGCTGGCCGGGCGGCGGGGCGAGGGCCGTCACCGTCAGTCGGCGCGCCGATACATCCCGCGTCCAGGCGAGGCCGAGCATTTCCTCCTGCAACCGGGCGACCGCGGATTGCTGGAGGAAGCGGGCGGCGAAATCGGGCAGCTTTTCCTCATCCTCGAAGGGGGCGATCAGGCGGGTGATGCGCGCCGCCGTCGCCAGGGTCGGCCCCTGGGGGAGGGAACTGGAGATGAGGGAGCGCGCCAGTGCGGCGGCGGCCAGCAGGGCGTCCGGATCTCGTTCCAGGATGCGGGTGAGGGCTGCGATCCGCTCCCGCCCCTCCGGCAGGCGCATCGCCTCGATATGCTCACGCGCACCGGCGGGCAGGTTGGCGGGCAGGGTCTCCAGCGCCTCCATCACCCCGGGCAGGCGGGTGGCGAACAGGCCATCATGGAGCAGCAGGGCGTCGGGGCGGGGATCGGCGGCGCGACGCAGCGCTTCCGCCAGCGCCTGGGCGGCCTGCACGGGTTCATCCCGCTGGCGCAGCAGCAGCGCGTTGTAGAGGAATTCATCGGCCGAGACGGGGCGGGTGCGGAGCGGGGCTTCCGGTTCCTCCAGCGCCGCGCGCAATTCATCGGCGGCGAGCGCCGTGCGGGGCGCCTCGCTGATGATCATGTCCTGCAAGGCGGCGAAGACGCTGGCGCGGCCGAGCAGGCCGCGCGGGCCAGCGGCCAGGGATTGCAGGATCAGCAGCAGGCCGAAGCCGGCGAACAGCAGCCCGGCGCCGGTCAGCACCCCATGCGGCCAGGGCGCCACCGGGCGCAGCCGCGCCGCGACGAGCCCGCCGACGAGGCCGAGTGCGGCGAGGATGGTCAGCACCAGGCTGGCCGGCATGACGGGGTGCAGCAGGTCCGCCAGCGGCGCGAGGATGACAAGCGCACCCCCGACAAGGGCGGTGAGCCGCGGGCGGTCCAGGAAAGGGCGGAGGAGGCGGCGCATGGCGGGGTGATATGGGCTTGCGAGGCGCGCGGCAACCGGGCGTTTGCGATGGCCGGCGGTCCGGCCAGACTCTTTTGGCCCGACCCTGTAGGACGTGGGGCCTACATCCCCCCGATAGTGTTCGGCCCGCCGCCGCCCTG
>CANJXD010000511.1 GCA_947478535.1 Acetobacteraceae bacterium | reverse complement strand
TCGCGGTGCAGGAGATCACCACCAGCAACATGCTGGAGATGCTCGGCGAACAGTCGAATGTCGGCACGCGCATCTTCCGCAACTTCGTCGAGCCACTGGTGGATACCGATTGGACCGGCGACATGTCGCTGGTCCCGGGGCTTGCCACCGGCTGGTCGCGCATCAGCGACAGCGTGGTGGAGTTCAAGCTGCGCGAAGGCGTGCGCTTCCACAACGGTGATCCCCTGACCGCCGAGGAAGTGGCCTTCAGCTTCGGCGCCGACCGCATGTGGGGCAACGGCCCGATGGGCAAGAATCCCCCGCCCGGCGCCAGCCAGATCGCCCGCCGCAGCTTCCCCGGCTTCGAGCGGATGGAGGTGGTGGACCGCCACACCGTGCGCTTCATCAACCGCACGCCGGACCTGACGCTGGAAGGCCAGATGGCCCGCACGGCCGCCGTGATCGCCAATCGCCGCGGCTTCGCCGCCGCCAATACCTGGCAAGACTGGGCGCGGCGGCCGGTCGGCACCGGCCCCTACATGGTCACCGAGTTCAACCCGGACCGGGCGCTCGTCCTCGACGCCTTCGACAACCACTGGGCCGGCCGTCCGCCGATCCGCCGGCTGCGTTTCGTCGAGATTCCGGAAGTCTCCAGCCGCATCAACGCCCTGCTTTCGGGCGAGGTGGATTTCGCCTGCGACATTCCGCCGGACCAGATTTCGACGGTGGAGCGCAACCCGCGCTTCGAGGTCGTCGGCGGCGTCATCAACAACACCCGCATCACCGTCTTCGACCAGACCCATGCCGTGCTGGCGAACCCGCTGATCCGCCGCGCGCTGACCCACAGCATCGACCGCCAGTCGATCATCGATGCGCTGTGGGGTGGCCGGGTGAACGTGCCGCGCGGGCTCAACTGGGAATTCTACGCCGACATGCATGTGGCGGAGCACGAAGCCCCGCGCTTTGACCTGGCGGAGGCCAGGCGCCTGCTGCGCGAGGCCGGTTATCGCGGGGAGCCGATCCCCTATCGCTGCCTCAACAACTACTACACCAACCAGACCGCGACGGCGCAGATCCTGGTCGAGGGCTGGCGTGCCGCGGGGCTGAACGTTCAGCTGCAGATGCAGGAGAACTGGGGCCAGATCAGCGCGCGCACGCCGACGCGCGCGATTCGGGACTGGTCGCAGACCGCCTCCCTCCCCGATCCGGTCGCCCAGATGGTGCCGAACTGGGGCCGCGATGGCGCGACCTGGAACAACGGCGAATGGCGCAACGCGGAATTCGCCACCCTCGGCGATGAACTGCAATCCAGCGTCGATCGCCCGCGCCGCCGGCAGGTCTGGGCGCGCATGCTGCAGATCGTCGAGCGCGAGGACCCCGGCTACACGGTCCTGCACCGCAACGGCAACTTCACGGCCAAGCGCCGGGACATCCAATGGCGCGCCTCGCAGTCCTTCGTGATGGACTTCCGCGCCAGCAACTGGGGCGCCTGAGATGATCATCACGACCCGCCGCGCCACCCTGCTGGGTGCCGCCACCGCCGCCGCCGGCACCACCCTGCCGCGCTTCGCCATCGCGCAGGCGGACCAGCGGCCCTCGCTGACCATCGCCGTGCAGAAGATCTCCAACTCCAACACGCTGGAGCCGCCGCGCGAGCAGTCGAATGTCGGCTATCGCGTCTCCGGTCTCTACGCCGAGCCGCTGATCGATACCGACTGGACCGGTGATCTTTCGGCCACGCCCGGCCTCGCTACCGCCTGGCGCCGCATCGATTCGCGCACCGTGGAGTTCGAACTGCGCCCCGATGTGCGCTTCCATGACGGCACGCTGATGACGGCCGAGGATGTCGTCTTCAGCTTCGGGGAGCGGTTGTTCGGCACCGGGGCGGCACCGCAGGGAGGGCGCGGTTCCATCCTCGCCGGCACCGTCGGCAAGGAACCGCCATCGGATGTCGTCGCCGTCGCGCGGCGCAGCTTTCCGGGGCTGGAGCGGATCGAGATCGTCCGCCCCGGCGTCATCCGCTATGTCAGCGCCCAGCCCGATGTGACGCTCGAAGGGCGCATTGCGCAGAATGTCGGCGTCATCCTCTCCCGTCGCGCGTTCGAGGCGACCGAGAACTGGCTCGCCTGGGCACGCCGCCCGGTCGGCACCGGCCCCTATCGCGTCGCCGAGTTGCGGCCCGATACCTCGCTCACCCTCGTCTCGCATGATGAGTATTGGGGCGGCCGCCCGCCGCTGAAGCAGATCCGCTTCGTCGAGGTGCCGGAGGTCTCGGGCCGGGTGAACGGGCTGTTCTCCGGCGAATTCGACTTCGCCTGCGACATTCCGCCTGACCAGATCCCGGTGGTGGAACGCAATGCGCGCTTCCACGTGCTCGGCAGCCCGATCAACAACATCCGCATCATGAGCTTCGACCGCACGCATCCCGTTCTCGCCAATCCGCTGGTGCGGCGGGCGATGACGCATGCGGTGGATCGCCAGGCGATCGTCGATGCGCTGTGGGGCGGGCGCACCGAAATCCCGCGCGGCCTGCAACTCGAGAACTATGGCCCGATGTTCCTGCGGGACTGGGAGAATCCGCGCTTCGATCCGGCGGAGGCGCGCCGCCTGCTGCGCGAATCCGGCTATCGCGGCCAGCCGATCCCCTATCGCCTGCTGAACAACTACTACGCCAACCAGACCGCCAACGCGCAGATCGTCGTCGAGATGTGGCGCGCCGTCGGACTGAACGTGCAGATCGAGATGCGCGAGAACTTCAGCCAGGTGACCGAGAAGTCGCCCGGCCGCGGCGTGCGCGACTGGTCCAATACCTCCGTCTTCGGCGATCCCGTGGCGGGGCTGCTGCGCGCCTTCGGCCCGCGCACTGAGAGTGAATCCCAGGGCGAATGGACGAATGACGCCTTCTTCGCCGCCGCCGCCGAATTCCAGGCGAGCACGGACATGACGCAGCGCCAGGGGCTGTTCCGCCGCCTGCTGCAGATCGCGGAACGCGATGACCCCGCCTACCTCGTGCTGCATCAGGCCGCGGCCTTCACGGCGAAGCGGCGCGACATCGGCTGGAAGGCCTCCAAGGGCTGGGCGATGGACTTCCGCGCCGGCAATCTGCGGTTCGGCGCATGACCGCCTCCCACCGCCCGGTGCCTCTCGTCGCGCTGCGCAATCTCGACGTCTCCTTCGACGGCCAATCGGCGCTGCGTGGCATCGACCTCTCCGTCGCACCGGGCGAAGCGGTGGGGCTGGTCGGTGAATCCGGCTGCGGCAAATCCGTCACCTGGCTGGCCGCGCTCGGTCTGTTGCCGGGGCGCGCGCGCGTCACCGGCAGCGTGCGGTTGCAGGACCAGGAACTGCTCGGCGCATCCTCCGCCACGCTGGACCGCGTGCGGGGTGGGCGCATCGCCATGATCTTCCAGGACCCCGCGAGCAGCCTGAACCCGGTGCATCGCATCGGCCGGCAGATCGAGGAATCGCTCCGCCTGCATCGCGGCATGCGGGGCGGGGCGGCGCGCGCGGAAGCGAAGCGGCTGCTCGACCAGGTTGGCATCCCGGATGCGGCGCGGCGCCTCGATGCCTGGCCGCATGAACTCTCTGGCGGCCAGAACCAGCGCGTGATGATCGCCATCGCCATCGCCGGCCGTCCCGAATTGCTGGTGGCGGATGAACCTACGACGGCGCTCGATGTCACGATCCAGGCCCAAATCCTCGACCTGCTGCAGGATCTGCGGCGGGAAATGGGCATGGCCCTGGTGCTGATCTCGCACGATCTCGGCGTGGTGGCCGATAGCTGCGACCGTGTCGCGGTGATGTATGCCGGCCGTATCGTCGAGGAAGCCCCCGTCGCGCAGCTATTCGCCGCGCCGACGCATCCCTATACGCGCGGGCTGCTGGGCGCGCTGCCGCCGATCGACGGCCCGCGTCGCCGGCTTTCCGCCATTCCCGGCGGTGTGCCGGAACCCTGGGCGATGCCACCGGGCTGCGCCTTCGCGCCGCGCTGCGGGCATCGCACGGCGGGCTGCGACAGCGCCGTCCCGGCCGCCGCCAATCTGGGCGATGGCCACAGCGCGGCCTGCCTGCGCGCCACTGTCGTGCCGGTTCTCGAAGGGTCGGCGCACCAGGAAAGGACGATGGCATGAGGATCGGCGCGCCATTGCTGGAGGCTACGGGCCTCGTCCGCCGCTATGACATGCGGCGCGGCTTCTTCGGGCGCAGCACCGAGTTGCGCGCGGTCGATGGCGTCTCGCTGCGGCTGGAGCGTGGGCGCACGCTGGGCCTGGTGGGCGAATCCGGCTGCGGAAAATCCACCACCGGCCGCCTCGTGCTGGGGCTGGAGACGCCGGATGAAGGCAGTGTCTCCTTCGAGGGCCAG
>CANJXD010000510.1 GCA_947478535.1 Acetobacteraceae bacterium | reverse complement strand
TATGCAGTGCCAGTTCCCACCAGGCCTTGCGCGTGGTGTGCACCGCCGCCAACGCTACTTCCACCAGGCCGCGACGGATGCCGCCGCCTTCCTGCAAGGCATCCAGCGCCGCGCGATAGGCGGCCTCCCGATCGAAGCCCGGCAGATGGTGGCCCCAGCGTTCCGCCGTGAAGGCGTAGCGCGGCGCGCCTTCCGCGAAACCCGCGATCCGCACGGCCAGTTCCAACCCCGCATCGGTGCCGCCGGCGGCGCGGAACTTCGCGATATGATGCGTGGCGATCGCCTCGTCGGTGGCGATCAGCACGGCGAGCCACACGAATTCCTTGTCGTGTTCGCTCATGAAGCGCGGCGTCAGCGTCAGCGCCGTATAGGCCGCATCGTAGCCCGCCAGCAGCGCCGGGGCGGCGATGGCGAGCAGTCCGTGATGCGGCAGCAGGTAGCCGCGCTTGGCACGCACCTCCTCCAGGCGACGTTCCGCCTCCTCCAGATCCGGCGCTACGACCATGCCTGCCTCCCCCAATTCCTCGTCACGATCAGGCTAGCGCGCCGCGCGGCGTTTGATAATTTGCGCAAATGCTAATATATGGTGAGGCACCAAAAAGGACCGAAAGCCATGACCCCGAATGTTGGTGGCATCGACCGGATGATCCGTGTTGTCGCCGGCCTCGCCTTGATCGCAGCCGGCATCTTCGGCCCGCTGGGCTGGTGGGTTGCCATCGGGCTGGTGCCGCTGGCGACGGCGGGGATCGGGTCCTGCCCGCTCTACACACTTCTCGGCCTGAACACCTGCCCGCTCGACCAGCGCAAGGCCTGAACTGCCGGGCGGGGCTTGCCGCACCCGCTTCGTGGCATGACCATCCCCACGCCCCAGCCGGGGGGTGAGAGGAAGACGCGCCCATGAAAATCGCCCGCATCGAGACGCTGCAAGCCGATGCGGGCTGGCGGCTGACCTGCTTCGTGAAGATCACCACCGATGATGGTCTGATCGGCTGGTCCGAATATGGCGAGCATACCGGCACACTCGGCGTCACCGGCGTGATCGAGGCTCTGGGCGCGCTGATCATCGGGCAAGATGCCGCCGGCATCGAACGCATCGCCGCCTTTCTTCGCGGCCGTACCATCCAGGCTTCGGGCGGTGTCAACCAGCATGCCATCGCGGCGCTGGTGAATGCGCTGCTGGACATCAAGGGCAAGGCGCTCGGCGTGCCCGTGCATGCGCTGCTCGGCGGTGCCTTCCGGGACCGCGTGCCCGTGTATTGGTCGCATTGCGGCAGCTACCGGGTGCGCCATGCGGCGTTGCTCGGCGTGCCGCCTCTGCGGGGCTATGACGATTGGGCGAGGCTTGGCGCGGAAGTGGCGGCACGCGGCTTCCGGGCGTTGAAGACCAGCGTGATGCCCATGGGCGACGGCGCCTTCACCAATTTCAGCCCGGGCTTCGCCCATACGCCGGGCTGGCCGGCGGTGAACCCGCCCGACCGTGACTTCATCCTCTCGCTCGACCGCCAGCTCACCGCCCTGCGCGAGGGCGCGGGGGAAGCGATGGAGATCGGGCTAGACGTGAATTTCCACTTCCGCACCGAGGGTTTTCTCGACGTGCTGCGGGCGGTGGAGAGCCACCGGTTGATGTGGCTGGAGCTGGACAGCTTCGACCCCGCGGCACTCTCCCACATCCGCGCCAAGGCGCGCTGCCCGATCGCCTCCGGCGAGGCCTTCCTCGGCCGGCGGGAGTTGAAGCGGCTGCTGGATGTGCAGGCGCTGGATGTCGCCGTGGTGGATGTGGTGTGGAACGGATACCTGGAAGCCATCAAGATGGCGGCAATGGCCGAGGCGCAGGAGGTGAATGTCGCCCCCCACAACTACGGCGGGCCGCTGACCGATATCATGAGCGCGCATTTCGCCGCCGCCATCCCCAACCTCCGTATCATGGAGATCGACATCGACGACGTGCCCTGGCGCCATGACTTCGTCACCACCCCGCCCTGCATCGAGGATGGCGCGATGGTGGTGCCGCAGGGGCCGGGATGGGGAACCGAGGTGGACGAGAAGGCGATTCGCGCGCGGCCACCCCGCCACTGAGCCACAGCGCCGGGACACTCCCGGGCGGAGCGCGTTACTCCACCTGGATCCGTGCAGCGCGGATCACCTCCGCCCAGCGCGCGACTTCCGTTCGCAGGAAGCGGTCATGCGTCGGCACATCCTGCGGGAAGGGCTCCGCACCGTTCTGCGCCAAGGCGCGCTGCGTCTCCGGAGAGGCCAGCGCCGTCTGCACGGCCTGGTTCAGTCGGGCGAGCGCTGCGGGCGGCGTGCGCGCCGGCGCGACGACGCCGTACCAGATCGTCGCCACCAGGTCGGGGAAACCGGCTTCCACCACCGAGGGCACTTCCGGCAGCGTTGCCGTGCGGCGTTCGCCAGTGGTGGCGAGCGCCCGCAGGCGACCGGCGCGGATGAAGGGGATGGAGCTGAAGGGGCTGTCCAGGCTCATCTGCACCTGGCCGGAAATCAGGTCCGTGATGGCAGGTGCCTGGCCGCGATAGGGGGCATGGACCATGTCCAGCCGCTGCTGGAATTTCAGCAATTCCTGCCCGATATGGGTAATCAGCCCGACACCGCCGCTGGCGAAGGTGATGCGGCCCGGATTGGCGCGGGCATATGCGACGAGTTCCCCCAGAGTCTGCACCGGCAGCGAGGGATTCACCACGAACACCATGGGGGACGTCGCCCAGGGGGCAACGGCCGCGAAATCCCGCCCCACAGCGTAGCCGGCCCGGGCGTAGAGCGATTCATTGATCGCGAAGGCCGGCGTGGTGAACAGCAGCGTGTAGCCATCGGCCTCCGCCTGCGCGACGGCGACGGTGCCGATATTGCCGCCCGCCCCGGCGCGGTTCTCCACCACCAGGGGCTGGCCCAGCAACGGCGCGATGGCGCCGGCCATCAGCCGCGCCTGGAGGTCTCCGCCACCGCCGGGCGCGAAGGGCACGATGAGGCGGATGGGGCGTTCGGGATACTGGGCGAAGGCCGATGGCGCAGCCATCAGCAGCGCCATCACGGCCAGCAGGAAGCGCAGCATGGTTTCCCCCTAATCCTGTCGCTCCGGCGTTCAGCCGGTAGTGGGCTTGTCGCCCTTGAACAACGCAGTGGTGCTGCGCGAAGCATAGCGCCATTGTCCATCGGCGCCACGCACGCATTCATCGCGCACAGCGCCGATCAGGATCGGCGGTTCCGACGGCAGCGGCGCCACGCCATCGGCGGCATACAGCACCATCGTCCATTCCGCCGTGGCGTGGTTTTCGTCCTGCACCATCACATGGAAGTTGTTGATGAGGTGGCGGGCGATGCGGTCGCCCCGGTCATGCCGCGCGGTGTAGAATTCCTGGATCGCGGCCCTGCCCTGCCGGCTTTTCTGGCTGGTGTTGTAGCGGCCATCCTCGGTGAAGAACTCATGCGCGCGGCGGCCCCAGTTGCTGTCCACCTCATGCCAGAAGGCGATGTTCAGGCGTTCCAGTTCCTGCACGATGCGCAGCTCGTCGATGGCCATGCGGCGGCTCCTCAGAGGTAGTCGGTGAATTCGGCGGGATCGACCAGGCGGCCGCTATCGAGGCCGGCGATGGCGGCTTCCACCATGGCGATGCGGGCCTCCTTCGTGCTCGCGCCGGCATGGGGCGTGGAGAGCAGGTTGGGCTGGCGCAGCAGCCGGTCATTCTCCGGCGGTTCATGGGCGAAGACATCGATGCAGGCGGCGACGAGGGCGCCACTCTCGAGGCGCGCGAGCAGCGCCTCCTCGTTCACGATGCCACCGCGGCAGGTGTTCACCAGCACGCAATCCGGGCGCAGGCGGGCCAGCGTTTCCGCATTGTAGATATCCTCCGTCACCCGGCTGCGCGGGATGTGGAGCGACAGCACCTCCGACCGTTCGAGAAGTTCGTCGAAGGAAACGGGGGTGACACCGTTGGCCGCGTAGAACTCCGGGTAGTCGCGGGTATCATGGGCGATGATGGTGCAGCCGAAGGGCTTGAGCAGCCGCACCATCTCCTTGCCGATATGCCCGCAGCCATGCAGGCCAACGACGCGGCCCGTCAGGCTGCGGCCGACGCGGGTGCGCGGGCGTTCGCCGTTGCGCATCGCCAGGCTCAGCGCCGGCACCCAGCGCAGCCCCGCGATCATGAAGCACAGCGCGAGTTCCGCCACCGCCAGGCGATTGACGCCGGGGGTGAAGCCGAGCTTCACGCCATGGCGCTGGCAGGCCAGCAGGTCCACCGTGTTCAGCCCGACGCCGAAGATGCCGATGCTGCGGATATGCGGCAGGGCCTCGAGCACGCGGTCATTGATCACGTCCCCGCCCATGATCGCGCAGTCGCAATCCGCGAGGAAG
>CANJXD010000509.1 GCA_947478535.1 Acetobacteraceae bacterium | reverse complement strand
CGGCGCGCCGCCGGGCAATGGAGGCCCCCCGCCGCAGCCCGCGCCCGAATGGCTCCAGCTCTGGAATGCCTTGCCGGTCCAGGTACGGTATGCGCGCTGGATTTCCGATATGGCGGCGCGGGTTGGGGCAGATCAGCACATGGCGGGAAGGCTTCCCGAAGGTGGATGGGACCCGGTGTACAAGCATTTCCTTGGCATCCTCGCGCGCAACGCGAAGGCAACGCCGAAGCTGGTGCATTTCTACTTCACCGACAACAATGTCAGCCGGATCGCGGCCGCTTCCATGCCGCTCGTGGTAGAGAACCCGCCGAAAAAGGCACCCGGCGGCGGCAAGCTCGTCCATGAGGGGGCGTTGCGCCAGATCGCGCAACAGATGAGCACCACGCAGGACCTCTTTGCGCTGGCCATGGGCACGGCGATGACGCCCGCCGCTTATGCCGCAAGCCAGCAGCGTTTCGAGGAGCGCGTCTTCCAGACCTACCAGGCCATCCGCAGCGGCTTCATGAAACTCGCCTTCCTGGGCGCCTGGGGAAACCAGGGATTTTTCGACGCGAAATACGCCTATATCCTCATCATCATCTCGACACTCTCCTTGCACGAGGAAAGCGTCTACAGCGCCTTCCGCCACAATCTTCCGAACCCTTCCTCCTGGGAAGCGCCCAAGCCCCTCGCTGCCCTTCTCGGCCTGGATTGAGAGTCGGGCCAAGCCGCTATGGCCCGGCCGTTGCGGCGCGCCTGCCCGTCGTCCTTGCTCGCCTTTGCCTTGACCTTAGGCACCTGGAAGGTAAGCCGTAAGCGCGGCGACGAGGCCCGTCTTCCGGCGCGGTGGGTAGATGTGCTGGGTCGGTGTGGAGCAGGGAGCTTCGGGCCGGCATTATGGTCGACATTAGCGATGACGCGAAGGACGGCGGCTATCGGCGGGTAGAGGTGCTGACTGGGCCTGGCCGAAGGCGGAAGTGGTCTGATGACGACAAGGCGCGGATCGTGGCGGAGACGCTGCGACCCGGCATGGTGGTGGCCGATGTGGCGCGACGCTGGCAGGTCAGTTCGCAGCAGGTGTTCACGTGGCGCCGGGAGATGCGACGCGCGGCGGTGGCGCCGGTGGGCTTTGTGCCGATCGTTGCAGAGACGCCGGCGAGCGCGCCCGATCCGACTTCGCCATCGCCTTCACCGCCGTCAATCGAGGTCGAGCTGGCTGGCGCGGTTCTGCGCGTCACGGCTGGCACTGATGCCGACCTGCTGACGACAGTGCTGCGCGCGATCCGGGTCTCGGCGGCATGATCGCGCTGCCCGCCGGCGCGCGGATTCTGCTTGCGACGAAGCCCGTCGACTTCCGCAAGGGCGCCCATGGCCTGGCCGCGCTCGCCGCCGAGGTGCTGGGCGCCGAGCCCTTCTCGGGCGCGGTGCTGGTGTTCCGCTCGCGTCGCGCCGACCGGATCAAGATCCTCCTCTGGGATGGCAGCGGCCTGGTTCTCGTCTGGAAGCAGTTGGAGGCTTCCACGTTCCGCTGGCCGGCGATCGTGGACGGCGTGGTACGGCTGACACCGGTGGAGTTCGCCGCGCTGTTCGACGGCATCGATTGGCGGCGCGTCCAGGCTACACGGGAGATTCCCACGCCCAGCGTTCCTGCCTAGAATCACCGCGCGATGCGCGCTGCTGATGACGACACGCCGAGCCTGCCGGAGGATGCTGCGGCGCTGCGCGCGCTGCTGCTGGAGACATTGGCGCAAGTCGGCACGCTGGTTGCCGAACGTGACGCGCTGGCGAGCCAGAATGAGCGGCTCCAGCACCTGTTGCTGAAGCTCAAGCGCCGTCAGTTCGGCACGAAGTCGGAGAAGCTTCCCGAGGAACAACTGCTGTTCGCGTTCGAGGAGATCGAGGCGACGCTGGCTGCCAACGCGGCAGAGGCGGGCAAGACGTCCCCGACGCTGCGCGACAACCAGGCCAAGCGCCGCCGTGCCGGTCGTGGCCGCCTGCCCGCGCATCTGCCGCGGGTCGAGGTGGTGCTGGCGCCCGACGCGACCGCCTGCCCCTGCTGCCAGGGCCCGCTGGTGGACATCGGCGTCGATGCCGCGGAGCGGCTGGACGTGATCCCGGCGCAGTTCCGCGTCGTCGTGACGAAGCGCCCGAAGCTCACCTGCCGGGCCTGCACTGGTGTGGTGCTGCAGGAGCCCGCGCCGCCCCGGCTGATCGAGGGGGGCATGCCGACCGAGGCGACGGTCGCCCACGTCCTGGTCTCGCGCTACGCCGACCACCTGCCGCTGTATCGGCAGTCGCAGATCCTCGCGCGGCAGGGGATCGAGATCGGCCGAGAGGTGCTGGCCGACTGGGCCGGCACGGGCGCGATGGAGTGCGTGCCCTTGGTGCGCCGCATGCGGGAGATCCTGCTGGGCTCGGCGCGGCTGTTCGCCGACGAGACCACCATGCCGGTCCTCGACCCTGGCCGCGGCCGGACGAAGAAGGGCTATGCCTGGGCGATCGCGCGCGACGACCGGCCCTGGGGCGGGGCCGACCCGCCGGCGGTGGTTTTCCACTACGCGCCAGGCCGCGGCGCCGAGCATGCGAAGGCGTTGCTGGCCGGCTACCGCGGCATCCTGCAATGCGACGGCTACGCCGCCTACAAGACGCTGGCCGCGGCGGATCGCGGCATCACGCTGGCATTCTGCTGGAGCCATGTGCGGCGGGAGTTCATCGAACTGGCGCGGGGCAAGACGGCGCCGATCGCGCAGGAGACGTTGCAGCGTATCGCCGCCCTCTACGCGGTCGAGACCGACCTGCGCGGTAAGCCGCCCGACCCCCGCCGTGCTGGCCGGCAGGAGCGTAGCCGCCCTCTCGTCGAAGCGCTGTTCGCCTGGCTCTCGGCGCAACTCGCACGCCTGCCCAGCGGCAGCCCCACGGCGGGAGCCATCCGCTACACGCTGAACCATCGCGATGGCCTGGTGCGGTTCCTGGACGACGGTCGGATCGAACTCGACAACAACACCGTCGAGCGCGCCATCCGGCCGATCTGCCTCAGCCGGAAGAACGCGCTGTTCGCCTCCGGCGACGATGGCGGGGCAAGATGGGCGGCTGTGGCCTCCCTGGTCGAGACCTGCAAGCTCAACAGCGTCGATCCGCAGCGATACTTCACCGACGTCCTGACCCGCCTCGTCAACGGCTGGCCCAACAGCCGCATCGACGAGCTCATGCCGTGGTGCTGGGCGGACGCCGAACACCGCTGAACGTCAAGCCCAACACATCACGGGCCTCGTCGCCGCGCTTACGGTAAGCCACACGACGGAGAGTCTGCATCTGACCTCCGCCCATGGCCGCACCGAGCGTGACGCGTTCGGCTTCGTTTCGACCAGCGCCAGAAGGTGCAGCGGGTCGGCCACGAACGCGCCCAGGGCGTAGCAACGTGGATGGCGGGCGCTCTCCTTGCCGCCGCACAGGATCACCACCTCATCGACGAAGCCCTTCACCAGCACATCGTGAAAGCCGTGGCTCATCGGCACCAAGTAGTCGTTGCAGCCGTAGCGGACGAGCGCGGTCGACGACAGCCGGTAGCCTCCACGACCTGGAGAATAGTCGCACCCTCCTCCGAGAGGACAAACGTGAGCACTGCCTCCCGCTGGCTGCCAGTATGAGGCTTACGCGGGGCGCGAGAGATGCTCCGGCCGGCACGCGACGTCGCGAGGGCCGGCTTCGCCTAGTGGAGTGCCCCATTCAGAGGATTCCCTGAACGGGTGGGCTGGTTCAAGCTCATGGGATGAGAGCAGGCATCGTCGTCTCGGTCACCCCGCAAGATCGCGTTCGCCTCGAAGCGATCGTCGCCGATCGCAACACGCGACAGAAACACGCGGCCCGCGCCCGGGTGATTGTTGCCACCGCCGACGGCTACGGGACCACCGAGGTCATGCGCCGCTCGGGTCTGTCCAAGCCCGTGGTCTGGCGGTGGCAGGAACGCTTCATGCAGGAGGGCGTCGAGGGCCTGCTGCGCGACAAGACGCGCAAGCCCGGCAAGCCGCCGCTGCCCGCTGAGGTCGTCCAACGCGTGATCGACCTGACGCTCGCCGATCCGCCGGGCGAAACCACGCACTGGAGCGTCCGCGCGATGGCCAAGATCGCCGGCATCGGCGCGGTCAGCGTGCAGCGCATCTGGCAGGCCAACGGCCTGACGCCGCACCGGATGAAGACGTTCAAGCTCTCCAACGACGCGAAGTTTGCCGAGAAATTTGCCGATGTCGTGGGCCTGTATGTCGATCCACCCGCCCATGCCGTCGTGTGTGCACGGCGGAGAGAAAGTCGGCCACTGGAGCGGCGGCATGATGCTGCTGCGGGCGGAGTAAAACCCGGCCAGTGGGGGCGGCCTACCCTGAGGGATCAGGGTGGG
>CANJXD010000508.1 GCA_947478535.1 Acetobacteraceae bacterium | reverse complement strand
TCTCGACCTGCTGGACTACGCGAATTTCCTGGTGGAGGACCCGGGCACGCGCGTCGTCCTCGCGCTGGCCGAACGCATCAAGGATGGCGACCGCCTGCGCGCGCTCGCGGCCAAGGCCGCCACCCTCGGCAAGCCGATCGCGCTGATCAAGTTCGGGCGGACGGAAGCAGGCTCCCGCGCCGCCGCATCCCATACCGGCGCCGTCACCGGCTCCGATGCCGTCTTCGACGCGGCGGCGCGCCAGCTTGGCCTGATCCGCGTGAATGACGCGCGAGAGCTGTATGAGGTCGCGATGCTGCTGCGGCGCAAGGCGCGCCCGGCGGGACATGGCGCCGCGGCGCTGGCGATTTCCGGCGGCAATCTGGTGGCGCTGACGGATCTCGCGGCGGGCTACGGCATCCGCTTCCCCGACTACCAGCCGGACACGGCGGCGAAGCTGCGCACGCTGATCCCCGGCTTCGCCCTGGTGAACAACCCGACCGACCTCAGCGCCGGCGCCATCGGCACCAAGGACACCTTTGCCAATGCCGCGCGCATCATGCTGGAGGACCCGAATGTCGATGCGGTGATACCCGTGATCACCATCGCACCGAATGACGATATCCGCGCCATCACGGCGCTGTCCGACACCTCGGAAAAGCCCGTCGCCATCCTCTGGACTGGGCGTTCCGCCGCCGACCCGACCCTGACGCCGGAGACGCTGATCCGCGAAGGCCACGCCGTCTTCCGCGATGCCCTGCCCTGCGCGCAGGCGCTGGCGCGGATGATGGACTGGTCCGAGTTCCTCCGCCGCCGCGCCGATGCCCCCGCGCCGCTGCGCCCGGCCGATATCCATGCCGCCAAGGCCCACGCGCTGCTGGACGCCGCAAGCGGCACGCTGTCCGAGACCGCATCTCGCGCCATCCTTGCGTGCTACGGCTTCCAGGGGCCGAAGGAGGCACTGGCCCAGACGCCCGATGCAGCCGCGCAGGCCGCCGAGGGCATCGGTGGCGCTGTCGTGCTGAAGATCGTCTCCCCCGACATCCCCCACAAGACGGAAGCCGGCGGCGTGAAGCTGAACCTCCGTGGCGCCGATGCCGTGCGCGCCGGCGCGGCGGAGATCCTCGCCAATGCCGCGCGCCATGTCCCCGGCGCCCGCATCGAGGGCATCGCGGTGCAGGAGATGGTGACGGGCGGGCAGGAAATGCTGCTCGGCATCACGCGCGACGTCACCTTCGGCCCGGTTCTGACCATCGGCTTCGGCGGCGTGCTGGTCGAAGTGCTGCGCGACGTCACCTTCCGCCTGCCGCCGATCACCACCGGGGAGGCGACGGAAGCGCTGCGCGAATTGCGCCTGTTTCCCCTGCTGCAAGGCGTGCGTGGCGCACCGCCTGCCGATATCGCGGCGCTTGCCGATGCCATCGCGCGCTTCTCCTGGCTCGCCGCCGACCTCGGCGCGATGATCGAGGAGGTCGATCTCAACCCGCTCTCCGTCCTGCCCGCCGGCAAGGGCGTGCGGATGCTGGATGCGCTGATCGTGAAGCGGGGTGACGCCCCATGACGCTGCGGATCGAACGCCTCGATGCCGGGGTGCTGCGCCTGACGCTGGACCGCCCGCAGGCCGCGAATGCGCTGAGCCGCGCGATGCAGGATGCGCTGGTCGCGGCGCTGGCCAGTGCCGCGACGGATGACAGCGTCCGCGCCGTGCTGCTGGCGGCATCCGGCGGCCGGGTGTTCAGCGCCGGGGCCGATCTGCGGGAGGATCTCGGCCTGCCGCTGGTGGAGGGCAAGGCGCTGCGCCGCGCGCTGCTGATGCGCAGCCTCTTCGCGGTGCTGGATTGCCCGAAGCCGCTCATCACCGCCGTGCGCGGCAAGGCCGTGGGCGGCGGGGCGATGCTGGCGCTGCTGGCGGATGAGGCGATCCTCGCCACCGGTGCGTCCATCGGGATGCCGGAAATCGCGCTCGGCATGCCCTCCCCCATCGGGGTCAGCATCATTGCCGCGCGCGGCGGGCGCGGTGCCGCGCACCGCCTGATGCAGGCGAATATCCCCATGGATGCCGAAGCCGCGCTCGCCTGTGGCCTGGTCGATGCCGTGGCCGATGACGTGGAGGCGCACGCCCTGGCGCGCGCTGCCGCCCTCGGCGCGCTGGACCCGCCCACCTTCGCCGCGAACAAACGCTGGCTCAATCGCGCGCTGCGCCTATCCCTGGTCGAAGCCGCCGCCGAGGCGGAATCCCTGCATGCCCGAGGCCCCTCCCATGCGCACTGAACTCTCCCCCGAGCTCGCGGAACTGCGGGACCCGATCCGCCGCTTCGTCACCGAACAGCTTGAACCCATCGCGCTGCGCATCGACCGTGAGGGCGAGATTCCCGACGAGGCCTGGAGCCTGCTGCGCGGCCAGGGCTGGCTCGGCATGCTGCTCGCGGAAGCCGATGGCGGTGGCGGCGCGGACCTGCCGACCTACTGCCTCGTGATGGAGGAAGTGGCGCGCAGCCATCGCTGCTTCACCCTGCTGCTGGATGCGACCAGCGGCCTCACGCCCATCGCCATCGCGCGGCACGGCACGGCCGCGCAGAAGGATCGCTGGCTGCAGGGGCTCGCCACCGGCACGCTGCGCGCCGCCTTCGGCCTGACGGAGCCCGGCGCAGGGTCCGACGCCGCCGCCATCACCACCCGCGCGACGAAGGTCGAGGGCGGCTGGATGCTCGACGGCCGCAAGCACTGGATCAGCGGTGGTCATACCGCCGATGTCATCATGGTGATGGCGGTCACCGATCCCGCGAAGCGCGCCCGCGGCGGCATCAGCGCCTTCCTCGTCCCGCGCGGCACATCGGGCTTCGAGGTGACGCGCATCGATACCACCATCGGATCCGATGCCATCAAGCTCGGCGAATTGACCTTCACGGATTGCTTCATCCCCGATGACGCGCTGCTGGGCGAAGCGGGCCAGGGCTTCGGCATCGCGATGGGCTCTCTGACCAACGGCCGCCTCGGCGTTTCCGCCGCCTGTGTCGGCGCGGCGGACCGGCTGCTGGAGATGTCGATCGACCACGCCAAGGCCCGCAGCACCTTCGGCCAGCGCCTGGCCGACCGCCAGGCGATCCAGTGGATGATCGCCGACAGCAAGGCCGAGATCGAAGTGTCCCGGGCGTTCCTCTATGAGACGCTGCGCAAGGCGGCGCGCGGGGAGGACCTCGGCACGATGGCGGCGATCTGCAAGCTGCAATGCTCCGAGATGGTCGGCCGCGTCGCCGACCGCGCGGTGCAGATCCATGGCGGCGCGGGGCTGATGCGGGGCGTGCCGGTGGAACGCTTCTACCGCGACATCCGCCACTACCGCGTCGGCGAAGGCGCGTCCGAAGTGCTGCGGATGCTGGTGGCGCGGGACCTGCTGAAATGACGGCGCTCGTTCTCCTCGAATCGCGCGACGGCATCGCCTGGATCACGCTGAACCGGCCGGAGGCCATGAACGCGCTGTCCGCCGAGGTGCGGCGCGAATTGCCGGCGGCGATCCGCGCGGCGGAGGCGGACCCTGACGTGCGCGTGATGGTGCTGCGCGGCGCCGGCGACCGCGCCTTCTGCGCCGGCGCGGATATCAAGGAATTCGTCGAGGTCCCCACGCCCACCACCTATCGCCAGGCGCGCGTGCCGGAAAGCTGGATCACGCCCTTCGACCTCGCGCGCAAGCCGATCCTCGCCTCCATCCATGGCTATTGCCTCGGCGGCGGGCTGGAAATCGCGCTCGCCTGCGATATCCGCATCGCGGCCGAGGATGCGATCTTCGGCTTTCCCGAAACCGGGCTCGGCACCATGACCGGCGTCGGCGGATCGCAACGCCTGCCGCGCGCCGTCGGCACCGCGCTCGCCATGGACATGGTCCTGACGGGGGAGCGCCTGACGGCGGCGCAGGCGAAGGATGCCGGGCTCATCACGCGCATGGTGCCGCGCGAGGCCCTGGCCGCCGAGACCGCCTCGCTCGCGGCGCGGATGGCGGCGCGGCCACCGCTCGCCATGGCCTTCGCGAAGGAAGCGGTGCGCGCGGCGCATGACATGCCATTGCGTGAGGGGCTGCGCCTCGAAGTCGATCTGCTGACGCATCTGCTGAATACGGAAGACCGGCTGGAAGCTGCCCGCGCCTTTCGCGAAAAGCGACCGCCTCGCTTCACCGGCCGCTGACAAGAAAACACGAGGGAAGGAACGACGCGATGCAAGGACCGACACGCAGGCTTGTGCTGGGCGCCGGCGCGGCACTCGGCCTCTCCCGCGGCGCTTCGGCGCAGCAGGGCTGGCCGTCGCGCCCGATCCGGCTGATCAATCCCTGGACGCCCGGTGGCCCGGCGGATGTGGTGGCGCGACCGGTGGCGCAAATGCTCTCGGAAGCGCTTGGCCAGCCCGTGGTGA